>CACXTX010000071.1 GCA_902770635.1 uncultured Prevotellaceae bacterium
ACGATGATGTCAGCGAACTTACCGCGACCACCCGACTGCTTCTTGTAAACCTCACGATAGCCCATAACGGTCTTCGTGATAGCCTCCTTATAGTTAACCTGGGGCTTACCCTGGTTACACTCAACCTTGAACTCACGCTTCAGACGGTCGATAATGATGTCGAGGTGGAGCTCACCCATACCAGAGATAATGGTCTGACCACTCTGCTCGTCGGTACGAACGGTGAATGTGGGGTCTTCCTCAGCCAACTTAGCAAGACCATTGTCGAGCTTGGCAACGTCAGCCTGAGACTTAGGCTCTACGGCGATAGAAATCACGGTATCGGGGAAGGTCATAGACTCCAGTACGATGGGCTTCTCCTCGTCACAGAGGGTATCACCGGTACGGATATCCTTGAAACCTACACCTGCGCCGATATCACCAGCGTCGATAGAGTCCATAGGAATTTCCTTGTTTGAGTTCATCTGGAACAGACGGCTGATACGCTCCTTCTTGCCCGAACGGGGATTGTAAACGTAAGAACCGGCCTTCACGCTACCTGAGTAAACGCGGAAGAAGTCCTCGCTGGGCTTGCGACCTTCTTCCTCGTCGGTGTTGGGATTGGTACCCATCACCATCTCCACGTCAACGGGAGCGGGCAAGAAAGCACAAACGTAGTCGAGCAGAGGCTGAACACCTTTGTTCTTATAAGAAGAACCAAGCAGCATAGGAGTGCAAGCCATTGAGATACAACCCTTACGGATAGCAGCGATAATCTCATCCTCTGTAATAGAGTTAGGATCGTCGAAATACTTCTCCATCAGAGCCTCATCGTACTCAGCGGCAGCCTCGAGCAACTTGTTACGCCACTCATCGCACTCTGCCTGCAAGTCGGCGGGAATATCCTCAACGTCATACTCAGCACCCATAGTCTCATCGTGCCACAGGATAGCCTTCATCTTGATAAGGTCAACCAGACCCTTGAAGTTCTCCTCAGCACCGATGGGCACCTGGCGGTCCATCTTGTTCACGTAACCAATACGGGGTACATTGTACTTGTCGGCCTGACGCCATACAGTCTCAGACTGAGGCTGAACGCCATCAGCAGCTGAATAGGTAGCCACAGCTCCGTCGAGTACGCGCAGTGAACGCTCCACCTCAGCGGTAAAGTCCACGTGTCCCGGAGTATCAATCAGGTTGATCTTGTACTCCTTGCCGTTCCACTTCCAGTTACAGGTGGTAGCAGCAGAGGTAATAGTGATACCACGCTCCTGCTCCTGAGCCATCCAGTCCATAGTAGCAGCACCATCGTGTACCTCACCAATCTTGTGCGTCTTACCTGTATAGAACAGGATACGCTCAGATGTGGTAGTCTTACCGGCATCGATGTGAGCCATAATACCGATATTGCGGGTCAAATGTAAATCGCGATTTGCCATTTCTTTTCCTTTTACCTTATTAATATCTATTAGAATCTGAAGTGAGCGAATGCACGGTTAGCCTCAGCCATACGATGCATGTCCTCCTTACGCTTGTAGGCACCACCCTGATTGTTGAAGGCATCCATAATCTCAGCAGCCAGCTTGTCAGCCATAGACTTACCGCTACGCTTGCGAGCGAAGTTAATCATATTCTTCATTGAAATGCTCTCCTTACGGTCGGGACGAATTTCGGTAGGAACCTGGAAGGTAGCACCACCGATACGACGGCTCTTAACCTCTACCTGAGGAGTGATGTTGTCGAGAGCCTGCTTCCAGATTTCCAAAGCTGACTTCTCTTCGTTCTGCATCTTGGCCTTGACAGTCTCAAGGGCATTGTAGAAAATCTCATAAGAGATAGACTTCTTACCATCATACATCAGATGGTTCACAAACTTCGACACTTTCTTGTCGTTGAAGACTGGATCGTTTTTCTCGTTCTTCAACGCTCTCACGTGAGCATTTACTCAACCTGTCTTTAACAATTCTCCAGCAAAACGGTTTTTTACTTTTCCTTATTTCCTTAAAGGCTTATAATCTTCTCCGATTATTACTTTTTAGCCTTAGGACGCTTAGCTCCGTACTTAGAACGACGCTGTGTACGGCTGGCAACACCAGCGGTATCGAGCGTACCACGTACGATGTGATAACGTACACCGGGAAGGTCCTTTACACGACCACCACGAACCAGCACGATGCTGTGCTCCTGCAAGTTGTGTCCCTCTCCGGGGATGTACGAGTTAACTTCCTTCTGATTAGTCAGACGAACACGGGCTACCGCACCTTTCTGCCTTTTCTTACCAATTGTGAAATTGTAGGCATAATTGTTTGTTTTTTAATTAATTATATATTTTGTTATGTTTAAATTTCAACATTGCACAATTCATCCTCTGCTACGAAGTAGGCGGATTTGGGGTGCAAAGGTAGTAACTTTTCCCCGAACCACCTAATATATAAGATACAAAAAATTATCCTACGGTCTTAATTTAACATAAAATAAGAGTTTTGTGTATTATTAACTATCTGTTTTGTGTTCACTTTACTGCTTTTTGCTAACTTTGCAACCACTTTTATGCAACAACACATTTATGGAATTAATCAAAAACAAAGAATTTGGAGGTGAGCGTCCCTTGTTTGCCACCCACGACTTACGCTTAGAGAATATCGTGATTACTGATGGTGAAAGCGGCATTAAACAGTGCCAAAACATGGAAGCCAGCAACTGCCGCTTCTATGGCAAGTACCCTTGGTGGCACGTTGACGGTGCACTGATTGAGGACTGCTATTTTGCCTTGGACTCACGCTCAGCCATCTGGTACACCAACGACCTGGTGATGCGTCGCTGTCGCATTGACGCTCCCAAATTCTTCCGTGAGATGAAGAATGTGGAGTTGGAAGAGGTGGAACTAACCGATGCTGACGAGACTTTCTGGAAAGTGGACGGATTGAAATTGAAGAATGTAAAGCTACATGGGGGCACCTATCCTTTCATGTTCTCACAGAACATCTATGTGGACGGGCTGGAAAGTGACTCAAAGTATGTATTCCAATATTGCAAGAATGTTGAGATTCACCATGCCAAGATACTTACCAAGGATTCTTTCTGGGAATGTGAGAACATCACTATCTACGATTCTGTTCTGGACGGTGAATACCTGGCCTGGCACTCTAAGAACGTCCGCCTTGTCAATTGTCACCTGGCTGGTGAACAATTGTTGTGTTACGCCCAAGACTTAGTGCTCGAGAATTGTACCTTTGACAGCATGTGCGACCGTATTTTCGAATATTCAACAGTGAATGCTGACATTCGCGGACATATCGGAAATATCAAGAACCCCACCAGTGGACACATTGTAGCTGATTCCATCGGCTCCATTACCATAGACGAGAATGTTCGCCAACCGAACAATTGCATCATAGAGGTGAGAGGTAAGAGGTAAGAGGTAAGAGGTGAGAGGTAAGAAGTTAGAGGTTAAAAATATGAGTGCATATAACTTTGACAAGGTCATAGAGCGTCGTGGAACAGGCTGCGTGAAGTGGGACGAGAGCGAAGAAGGCGTTATTCCCCTGTGGGTAGCCGACATGGACTTCCCCGTTGCACCAGCTATTCAAGAGGCCATTCGCAAACGTGCCAATCATCCTGTGTTCGGCTACACTTTTGTACAGGAGGACTACTATGAGGCAATTATCTCATGGTTCCAGCGTAGGCACCAATGGACTATCGCGCGCGAACATATATTATATACTATAGGCGTAGTACCGGCCATGTCGGTAGCCATCAAGGCACTTACCATGCCTGGCGAGAAAGTTCTCATCCTGTCACCCGACTACAATTGTTTCTTCTCCAGCGTAAAGAATAATGGCTGTGAAGTATCAGAATGTGTATTACAATTCAGTAACACTGAAAACCGCTTTGTGGTGGATTGGGCAGAGTTTGAACAAAAATGTGCTGACGAGAAATGTACCGTATTCCTGCTCTGCAATCCCCACAACCCCACTGGTCGTGTCTGGACCCGCGAGGAGCTGCAACGCATGGCAGATATTTGTCGTCGCCATCATGTGCGTATCGTAAGCGACGAGATTCATTGTGAACTCATCATGCCAGGTCATCAATTCTGCCCCATGGGCAGCGTTGACCCCACGGCAGTAATCTTAAACTCACCTTCTAAATCGTTTAACATTGCCGGGTTGCAGGTTGCCAATATCATCTGTAGCGATGCTACGACTCGTCGTCGGATAGATCGCGCCATCAACATCAACGAGGTGTGCGATCTCAACCCCTTCGGTCCTGAGGCACTTAAAGCCGCCTACAACGAAAGTGAGCAATGGATAGACGAATTAAACCAATATCTATGGAATAACTATACTATTTTGTGCGATTTCATCGAGAAAAAGATACCTCAATGGAAGGTGATGCCCCTCGAAGGCACCTATCTTGTTTGGGTGGATTGTTCCTCTGTATGCGGTGATGATGTTGCTACATATTGCGAACAAATCAAACAGGAATGCAAGGTATGGCTGAACCCAGGCACGATGTACGGTCCCACATCGGGCGAAGGCTACCTTCGCATCAACATAGCTTGCCCCCAGTCAACTCTTTTAGAAGCATTAAACAGATTAACAAAAATATGAAAAACGAAGTAAACTCATGGTCAGTGACCTGGGGTGTCCTGATGGCCATCCTCTTCTCGGCAGCAGCAGCCTATCTCGGTCTGAAAGTCGGACAGGTGTTCGAAGCAGCCATCCCCATAGCAATTATTGCCGTTGGTGTTTCAACCGCTGCAAAGCGTAGTAATGCCTTACGCGAAAATGTTATTATCCAATCGATCGGAGCTTGTTCAGGTGCTGTTGTGGCTGGTGCCATCTTCACCCTGCCAGCCATCTACATCTTACAGGCAAAATACCCGGAGATGTCAGCCGACTTCCTTAAGATATTCATTGCCTCACTGTTAGGCGGTGTCTTGGGCATTCTGTTCCTCATCCCCTTCCGCAAATACTTTGTCGAGGCTCCCCAAGAGCAATACCCCTTCCCTGAGGCTACCGCTACCACACAGGTTTTGAAGAGTGGCGACAAAGGCAGTTCTCAAGCCAAGCCTCTGCTGATAGCCGGCCTGGTGGGTGGACTCTACGACTTTATCGTGGCCACCTTCGGTTGGTGGAACGAGAACGTGACGAGTCGCATGATACCCTTTGGTGACGATTTGGCAGAGAAGACCAAGCTGGTATTCAAGAACAACACAGGAGCTGCTGTTCTTGGACTGGGCTATATCATCGGTTTCCGTTATGCCCTCATCATCACCCTTGGCTCCCTGTTTGTCTGGTGGCTCGTCGTTCCAGGCATGGCCTTGATATTCCCCGACACAGTACTGAACCAGTGGAACCCTGCCATTGATACAGCCGTGGGTGACATGTCGCCAGAGCTTATCTTCACCTCCTACGGAAAGAGTATCGGTATCGGAGCTATCGCTATGGCTGGTATCATCGGCATCATCAAGTCGTGGGGAGTCATCAAGAGTGCTGTTGGTCTGGCTACGAAGGCTGGAGCTGCACAGGATGAGCAGTCAGAAAGCCAAGACCTACCCTTCAAGTTCATCGCTGTTACAGCCATACTGACGCTTGTCATCACATTCCTTTTCTTTTGGTTTGGTGTGATGGACGGCAACATGATGTTTGCACTCGTTGCCATTATCCTGACAGCCATTATCGCTTTCCTATTTACCACCGTTGCTGCCAATGCCATTGCCATTGTGGGCTCAAACCCCGTTTCAGGCATGACCCTGATGACACTGATTCTGGCCTCCGTAGTAATGGTCGCTGTTGGATTGAAAGGAACGGGAGGTATGGTAGCCGCCCTAGTGATGGGTGGTGTCGTATGTACAGCCCTATCAATGGCCGGCTCATTTATTACCGACCTTAAAATTGGTTATTGGTGTGGTACACAACCCAAGAAACAGGAAACCTGGAAATTCCTTGGAACCCTTGTCAGCGCAGCTACCGTAGGCGGCGTTATGATGCTGCTCAACGAAACTTACGGCTTTGCCTCTGGCGCATTGGCAGCTCCTCAGGCAAACGCAATGGCTGCCGTCATCGACCCTCTGATGAACGGTGTCGGAGCACCTTGGCCTCTCTATGCTCTTGGCGCTATCATTGCCGTGGTACTCACCTTCTGCAAGGTGCCTGCGTTGGCTTTCGCCCTCGGTATGTTCATTCCCATGGAGCTCAACGTCCCCCTGTTGATTGGTGGTGCTATCAATTGGTATGTGACAACCCGCTCGAAGGACACTGAACAGAATAAGGCTCGTGGAGAAAAGGGCAACCTCATTGCCTCTGGTTTCATTGCAGGTGGTGCTCTGATGGGTGTCATCAGTGCCCTACTCCGTTTCGGTGGTGTGCAGTTCGACTATGCCACATGGTGGGCCAATCCACTCTCCGAACTATGTTCACTCATGGCATATGTCTTGCTGATTGCCTATTTCATACGAGCAACCAAGAAGTAGCATCGCTTCTTCCATGACATTGACTAAAAACGGGAGAATACTGCATAAAGATGTAAGAAAATGGTGATTTATGAGTTTTTTACCATAAAAATGCAGCGAAATGCATGTTTTTTCGTAACTTTGTCCGCGATTTGTATATAAATAGAGGAAGCATCATGAAACTATTCGACGTGTATCCCCTTTTCGATGTGAACATCGTAAAAGGACAGGGATGTAAGGTATGGGACGACAAAGGACAAGAGTATCTGGACTTGTATGGCGGTCATGCTGTCATCAGCATCGGGCACTCGCACCCCCATTATATTAAAAAGATAACAGAGCAGTTACAGAAAATCGGCTTCTACTCCAATTCCGTCATCAACAAGTTGCAGCAGCAGTTGGCCGAGTGCTTAGGCAAGATCAGTGGCTATGAAGACTACCAGCTGTTCCTGATAAACAGTGGTGCAGAGGCTAATGAGAATGCACTCAAACTGGCATCGTTCAAGAATCCGGATGCAACACGCATTCTGGCATGCGAGAAATCATTTCACGGGCGTACGAGTCTGGCTGTAGAAGTGACGAACAACCCGAAAATTGTAGCCCCGCTGAACGACAACCACCATGTACGCTTCCTTCCCCTGAACGACATCGAGCCGTGGGTTCGCGAAATGTCACGAGGTGGTGTCTGTGCCGTCATCCTGGAGTGCATCCAGGGCGTTGGCGGCATCAAAATGGCAACTCCTCAGTTTGCTCAAGATTTGGCATACGCCTGCAAGCGTTTTGGTGTCACACTGATTTGTGACGAGATACAATGTGGATATGGCAGAAGCGGAAAGTTCTTTGCCCACCAGTGGCTAGGCATCAAGCCCGACATCATCACCGTCGCCAAGGGTATTGCCAACGGCTTCCCCATGGGCGGTGTGTTGATTTCGCCCGACTTCCAGCCCGTCTACGGACAACTGGGCACTACATTTGGTGGCAACCACCTGGCCTGTGCTGCAGCACTGGCCGTACTCGACGTATTTGAGGAGGAACATCTTGTGGAGAATGCCTGTGAGGTGGGCAACTACCTAATGGAGCAGTTGAAGCAAATTAAAAGCAACAAGATAAAGGATGTGAGAGGTCGTGGTCTCATGATTGGCATCGACCTGGATTGTCCGCATAAAGACGTTCGACAGCCATTGATATACCAAGAGCATTGCTTTACAGGTTGCGCCGGAACGAACATCCTGAGACTATTGCCGCCATTGTGTCTGACCAAGGCCGATGCCGACCTGTTTATCGACAAACTTACAAACGTATTGAAGAAGCTATGAAGATATCAGTTATTGGAGCAGGTGCCATGGGTGGCGCCACCATAGAAGGACTGCTTAAAGGCAACTACGTACAAGCTGCCGACATTTGTGTGAGCGATGTCTCGCCAAAGGCCGTCGAGCGCTTTGCCGACAGCGGTGCCACCATAACGACAGACAACCATGCTGCCGCCAAATGGGGCGACATGGTGCTGGTATTTGTGAAGCCCTGGCTCGTAGAGCAAGTGCTGACAGGCATCAAGGACACGCTGGACTATGAGCGTCAGACGCTAGTCGTCGTGGCAGCAGGCATCAAGAGCGAGCAACTGAAGACGTGGATGACGAAGGACGGGCAACTGCCCGCCATGTACCTTGCCATTCCGAACATCGCCATCGCACAGTTGGCGTCAATGACGTTTCTGGTGAGGGTTGCAACTGAGTCTCAACATACGAAACAGGTAAAGGCCTTGTTCGACTCGATGGGCAAGACCATCGTTACGGAAGAAAAGCTGTTAGGAGCCGGAACGACACTGGCCTCCTGTGGTATAGCCTATGCCATGCGTTATATTAGAGCAGCCAGCGAAGGCGGCGTAGAGTTAGGCTTCAAGGCTGACGAAGCCAAGCAGATAGTCATGCAGACCATGAAGGGAGCCGTAGAGTTGTTGCAGGCTACCGGACTGCATCCTGAGGCAGCCATTGACTTGGTGACCACACCTGGCGGAGTAACTATCAAGGGACTGAATGAAATGGAACATGCCGGATTTACATCCAGCGTAATCCGCGGGTTAAAAGCAGGAGCGAAGTAGGACATTAAACATTAAAAGATTAAACATTAAATATGGACGAACAACTGAAACAGATAGGCGAACGTCTGCGTGGACTGCGCGACGTGCTCGATATTCCTATTAGCGAGATGGCTGAGACCATCGGCATTGATACGGAAAAATATGAGAAGATAGAAAGAGGCGAACTGGACATCACCATCTCGAACCTCATGAAGATAGCCCACAAATATGGTGTATCGACGGAAGAGCTGATATTTGCTGAGGCTCCACACATGAAGTCATACTATGTAACACGCAAAGGACAGGGATTGTCCATTGAGCGCACTAAAGCTTATAAGTACCAGTCACTGGTAGGTGGCTTCGTCAATCACAAGGCAGACGTATTCATCGTGACAGTTGAGCCCAAGCCCGGAGCCAAGACCATCTATAAAAACACGCATCCTGGACAGGAGTTCAACATGGTGCTGGAGGGTAAGATGGAACTGTACATTGCAGGCAAGACCATCATCCTGGAAGAGGGTGACAGCATTTATTTCGACTCCACCAAGCCTCACGGCATGCTGGCCATTGGCGACAAGGCCGTGAAGTTCTTAGCATTTACGGTAGAATAAACTAGACACAATGATAGAAAGATTTTTGAAACAAACCACCTTTACGTCAGTAGAGGATTACAACAAAAACCTGGAGTTCATCATCCCCGAGAACTTCAACTTCGCTTACGACGTGATGGACGTCTGGGCAGAGGAAAAACCCGACGGACTGGCCCTGTTGTGGACCAACGACCAGGGCGAGGAGATTCGCACCACCTTTAAGCAACTGAAAGAGCAGACTGACCAGGCTGCCTCCTATCTGATGTCACTAGGCATCGGAAAAAACGACCCTGTAATGCTGATCCTAAAACGCCGTTACGAATGGTGGGTGGTCATGCTGGCTCTCCATAAGATTGGCGCCATTGTCATTCCCGCCACCCACATGCTGACCAAGCACGACATTGTATATCGCAACACGCGTGCTTCCGTGAAGGCCATCATCTGTGTGGACGATGCCTACGTGGTTAGCCAGATTCAGGCTGCTAAGGACGAGAGTCCTACGGTGAAGCAATATATCACGATTACCGATCACGGCAAGCCCATCCCTGAAGGATTCCATGACTGGCAGACGGAGTGGAAGCAGGCTCCTAAATTTGTGAAGCCCGCTTTTGTGAACACCAATGACGATACGATGCTGATGTATTTTACCAGCGGTACCAGTGGCGAGCCTAAGATGGTGGCACACGACTATCTGTACGCCATGGGGCACTTGACAACGGGTGTATTCTGGCACAACCTTCATGAGGGTTCCCTCCATTTGACCGTAGCTGACACTGGCTGGGGCAAGGCCGTTTGGGGTAAGTTCTATGGACAGTGGTTTGCTGGTGCCACCGTGTTTGTATTCGACCATGAGAAGTTTAATGCCGACACCTTGTTGCGCCAGATAGAGAAATATAAGGTGACCAGTTTCTGTGCACCTCCCACCATCTATCGCTTCATGATTCGTGAAGACCTGAGCAGATACGACCTCAGTTCATTGCAATATTGCTGCACAGCCGGCGAGGCCCTGAACCCTGCCGTCTTCGACAAGTTCAAGGAAAAGACAGGCATCCGCATGATGGAAGGTTTCGGACAGACGGAAACTACCATGACGCTGGGAACCTTCCCCTGGATGGAGCCAAAGCCGGGAAGCATGGGTATTCCCAATGCGCAGTACGACATAGACCTGCTGAGAGCCGACGGCACTTCATGTGAGGATGGTGAAAAGGGTGAGATTGTGGTTCGCGTAGGCGACCGCAAACCTATTGGTCTCTTCAAGGAGTATTACCGTGACCCAGAACTGACAAAAGAAGCTTGGCACGATGGCATCTACCACACCGGAGATATGGCTTGGCGCGACGAAGACGGCTACTATTGGTTCGAGGGGCGCATTGATGATGTCATCAAATCATCAGGCTATCGTATCGGTCCGTTCGAAGTAGAAAGTGCACTGATGACTCACCCTGCCGTCGTCGAGTGTGCCATCACAGGCGTGCCCGACGACATCCGCGGTATGGTGGTCAAGGCTACTGTTGTGCTGGGTAAGGAATGGAAAGACAAGGCTGGCGACGACCTCGTGAAGGAGTTGCAGCAGCATGTCAAGAAGGAAACAGCGCCATACAAATACCCCCGCATCGTAGAATTCGTTGATGAGTTGCCGAAGACCATCTCCGGAAAAATTCGTCGAGTAGAAATCAGACAAAAAGACGCTAAATGAAGAAAAGGATAGTCATTAAGGTTGGTTCGAACGTGTTGACGCGAGCGGATGGGAAACTTGACGTGACACGAATGTCGGCACTCGTTGACCAAATTGCCTGGTTACGTCGCGAAGGATACGAGGTGATTCTCGTTTCGTCGGGTGCAGTAGCCTGTGGACGTAGAGAACTAACCATTGACCATTCGCTCGACTCGGTAGAACAGCGCCAATTATTCTCTGCCGTAGGACAGGTGAAACTGGTAGGACTTTACTATGATCTATTCCGTGAGTTTGGCATCCATGTTGGGCAAGTACTTACTATGAAGGAAAACTTCGAAGCCGGTGAGCAGTATGAGAATCAAAGAGCCTGTATGACTGTCATGTTGCAAAACAATGTGTTGCCCATCGTGAACGAGAACGACACTGTGTCGGTTACTGAGCTGATGTTTACTGATAACGACGAGTTATCAGGACTCATTGCCCAAATGATGGAAGCTGACACCCTCGTCCTGCTCAGCAACATTGATGGTATTTATACAGGGCATCCTGACGACCCTTCTTCTGAGATTATCCGATCTGTAGCACCTGGCAAAGACCTGTCGCAATACATCAAAGCGGAGAAAAGTGCTTTCGGGCGTGGCGGCATGCACTCCAAATACACGACAGCATCGAAAGTACAGAAGGCAGGTATTCGGGTGATTATAGCCAATGGCGAGCGCGACAACATTCTGACCGATTTGATACAGCACAAAGAGAACGTTCCACATACAGAATTCATTCCATGCAATTAAAGGATACTTTTGAAAACGTAAAAGCTGCTTCGCGCAAGTTGAACTTGCTGAGTGACGAACAGCGTAACAAGATACTGAACGCGGTGGCTGATGCCATCATCGCCCAGAAAGCAACTATCTTAGAGGCTAACTCACAGGATTTGGCAAAGATGGATAAGCAGAACCCGCTGTATGACCGTTTGCAACTAACGGAGAGACGTCTGGACGACATTGCCAATGATATGCGCAATGTAGCTTGTATGCCATCACCCTTAGGGCATATTACCAAAGAAAAGACACTGCCCAATGGACTGCGCTTGTACAGAGTGAGTGTACCTTATGGTGTGATTGGCATGATTTACGAGGCCAGGCCGAACGTAACCTACGACGTATTCTCGCTCTGTTTCAAGAGCGGTAACGCCTGTGTATTGAAAGGCGGCAGCGATGCAGATCTGTCAAACCAGGCCGCTGTAAAACTGATACACGAGGTACTAACTAACTACGGTGTGAATCCCGATGTGGTCACCCTGCTGCCTGCCACCCACGAGGCTACTGGCGAGATGCTGAATGCCGTAGGCTACATAGACCTGTGCATTCCCCGTGGCGGTCGCCGACTCATCGACTTTGTCCGCGACACCGCCCGCATCCCCGTCATCGAGACGGGAGCTGGCGTGGTACACGTCTATTTCGACAAAGACGGTGACCTGGAGATGGGTCGGAAGATAATCTGCAATGCTAAGACACGGCGCGTCAGCGTATGCAATGCACTCGACACGCTACTCGTCCACAAGGACCGTGAGGCCGACATCCCCCAGCTGCTGGCTCCGATGCAGGGCAAAGTAACCTGCTACTTTAACGACGAAAGCCTGTACGACACTGAGTTCATGGACTACAAGATGAATGTCGTCACCGTATCGTCGCTCGACGAGGCTATCCAACATATCGACCGCTACGGCAGTGGACATAGCGAGGCCATCATCACACAGAATGAAGATGCTGCCCGTCGTTTCCAACAGCAAGTGGATGCCGCCTGTGTCTATTGGAATGCTCCCACCTCGTTTACCGATGGTGCACAGTTCGGACTGGGAGCCGAGATAGGCATCTCTACGCAGAAACTAGGACCGCGCGGACCAATGGCTCTGGAGGAAATCTGCACCTACAAGTGGATTATCGAAGGAGAAGGACAGGTGCGTCTATAATTGAGAATTGAGAATTGAGAATTAAGAATTGAGAATTATGAAAAGCTTCATCAACGTACAAGATATCGGCCCCCTGGAGAAGGCCATGGCCGAAGCATTTGAGATTAAGAACGACCGTTTTAAATATCAGCATTTGGGCAAGAACAAGACCCTGATGATGATTTTCTTTAATAATAGTCTGCGCACCCGCCTTTCTACACAGAAGGCAGCCATGAATCTGGGTATGAACGTCATCGTGCTCGACGTGAATGCCGGTGCCTGGAAGCTGGAGACGGAGCGTGGCGTCATCATGGACGGCGACAAGAGCGAGCACCTGCTGGAGGCTATCCCCGTGATGGGTTGCTACTGCGACATGATTGGTGTACGCTCGTTTGCAGGTCTTACTGACCGAGAATACGACTATGCCGAGACTGTCTTGCAACAGTTCATCAAATACAGTGGCAAGCCTGTTTTCGCTATGGAGACAGCTACCGTACACCCCCTGCAGGCCTTTGCCGACCTCATCACCATTGAGGAGCATAAGACAGTGAAAAAGCCAAAGGTGGTACTCACCTGGGCTCCCCACTGCCGTGCCTTGCCACAGGCTGTTCCCAACTCGTTTGCCCAGTGGATGAATGCTGCTGATGTAGATTTCGTCATCACACACCCCGAGGGCTATGAACTCGACCCCCAATTCGTGGGTAATGCCCGTGTGGAGTACGACCAGAAGAAAGCCTTTGAGGGTGCCGACTTCATCTATGCCAAGAACTGGTCGAACCCCGGCGTCACCAATCCTGCCGACTATGGTAAGATAACCTGCGAGGACCGTTCGTGGACGGTAGATACAGAGCACATGTCGTGGACCAACAACGGTAAGTTCATGCACTGTCTGCCCGT
>CACXTX010000072.1 GCA_902770635.1 uncultured Prevotellaceae bacterium
GAACCATGCTGCAACTGGCTCTCGACCTTAGGTATATCTGCGATAACCAACCGGAACTGGTGTGTAGGGCCCTTAAACGGTGTGGATTTGTGCAGGACGTCATCCGAGAGCGAGGAGAAGAGGAGGTCAGAGGAGTTGCTGATTCGGCTTGTGAGCGAAGAATGTACAAGGACATCCCGAAAAGGATGCAAGGGGTTCTTGCGCGTGCTGGTGTACAACTCAGCCAGTCAGCAACAGCTGAGCGACCTGTGGCAAGCGCTGACATCCCTTACGAGCAGTACGCTCAAAGGCTGGAACCTCTCCTTAGCGCTCCTTATGCCGAAGCCTGTACCAACTGGCTGGGGGCTGTCTTCGCCTCGGGGGCGATGTACTGCACGCTGTTGACACGCTGCTGGTACGAGCACTTCAATGGCGCTAAACAGCGACTGAACCCGCAGGTGCTGATTATCGGTGAGCCTGCAACGGGTAAGAGCTTTGCCAAGGACCTGGACGACCAGATTATGTGTGTGATGCGCGAGCAGGACGATGAGGTGAGAGCACAGGAGACACGCTATAAGCAGGAGCAGAAGAAACGTGGAACGTCGAGCAAGGCGCAGAAGCAGGAGGCGCTGGTGGAGCCAGAGGGTATGATACGCTATCTGCCCACGAAGACGTCGAACAATATCTTCTTCCGTCGTTTGAAACGGGCGAAGGAAGTGGTGGATGGCGAGGTGATGCCCATGCACCTGTATATGTTCGACTCGGAGCTGGACTCTTCGATTACCGCCCAATCGGGTGGCGCCTGGATAGGCAAGCACGACCTGGAACTGAAGGCTTTCCACAATGAGCTGTCGGGTGTGGATTATGCGAACAACGACAGTATCAACGACATCCTGCCCATCTACTGGAACTCAGTGACGACGGGTACGCAAATCAGCCTCTACAAGAAGTTCACCCTTCGAAATATCAACGATGGCTTGTGCAGTCGCGTCTGCATCTTCCCGATGAAGACAGCACGATACCTGATGATCAAGAAGAAGAACGTGGACTGGGAGGCGAACGAGGCGATGAAGCAGTGGGGCTACAGGTTCGAGAAGCTGCATGGCGAACTGCCCTTGCAGCGACTGACAGACCATGTGTATGACCTCTGCGAGCTCAGTGCCCAAGAGGCGGAGGCTGCGGATGACCATGTGCTGGACTATCTGAGAAAGCGTGCGGTGTTCTACGCCACCTGGATGACCATCCCTCGCATATTGGCCCGGCAGTATGAGGAGTTCAGAAAGACGGGAAAATTGGACATCACGGATGACGACCTGAAGTTTGCGACGCTGATCTATGACGCAGTGATCTTCTTCCAAGACCACTTCTTTGGTCAGATGCTGCAGGACTCCTGGGACAATGCTGCGCGAGAGTACGTGCCACGCAGAAAAAATTCAAAGAACGCGGATGCCTATCGAGATCTGCCAGAAACGTTCGGAGTGAAGGATGTGGTGGCTACTTTGGATATCGAGGATGGCCCAGCAAGACAGCAATGTAAGCGTTGGGTAATGCACGGATTCGTGGAGCGTATTAAACAAGGAAAGTACAGGAAAATTATTAAGGATTTGATGATTTAAATGAGAAATTAGAAATGAGTAATGAGAAATGAAAATGAGAAATGAAGAAATGAAACTCAGCGAGCATTTTTCGCTCGCTGAGCTTTGCAAGACAAAGACGAAGATAGAGAACGTGCCCAATGAGGCACAAGTGGAGAACTTAAAAAGGCTTTGCCAATGGCTGGAACAATTAAGGAGACGTTGGAATAATCTGTATGGCGAGGGTGACGACCCGATTATCATCAACAGCGGATTCAGGTCGCCAGAGGTGAACAAAGCGGTAGGGGGCGTCTCTACAAGCAACCACCTGACGGGCTGTGCCGTGGATATCCGCTGCATCGGGATGGAACAGGCGTTGCGCTATGCCGCTATCCTGCTCGACATCAGCGACCTGAACCATGAGGACTACGACGAGCTGCTGATAGAACAGAAGGGTAGGGTTATCTGGATTCACTTTGCGGTGAAGCTCACAGGGAACCGACGTAGGACAAATTTTAAGCGGTAAACAAGACAAAAGAGGGTTGCATCCACAAGGGGAGCGGCTCTCTTTTTTTATAATTATCAAGCCAAGAACTTCTGGATTTGAAATCGTCGGGAATGAATTGGATTAGTATTTTATTGGCCTAATTTATTCGTTGTTCAATAAAAATTATTATCTTTGCAAATAATTACTAAATAGATTCTTGTTATATGATGAAACAGATATTTACAGTCATTCTGGCAGCTTTGTTATGGCCTGCTGTGGAACTTCAAAGTATTCATTAATCAGAGAGCGTATGAAGAAACCTAATTGGCTTGATAAAAAAGCACTTTACGAAATTATTTTCGAGTCGGACACCCCTGCTGGCAGACTCTTTGACATCATTCTGATTGTCGCTATCTCGCTAAGCATCCTCATCTCGTTCATCGAGACCATGCCTTCATTGCGACACAACTTCCAGTTTGCTCTGGAGATTCTGGAATACATACTTACCTTCTTCTTTACCGTCGAGTACATCACCCGTGTATATTGCTCGCCACGAAAGCGCGACTATGTGCTGAGTTTTTTCGGCATCATTGACCTGGTGTCAACACTGCCGCCATACCTTTCGTTCTTCCTGCCCAACGCTCGCTACATGATTCTGCTGCGCTCGTTCCGCTTCATCCGTATCTTCCGTATATTCAAGCTGTTCAGCTTTATCAATGAAGGTTATATTCTGATGCAGTCGCTCAAGAAGAGCCTCACCAAAATAGCCGTCTATTTCCTCTTCGTGCTGATACTGGTCACCTGTCTTGGAACACTGATGTTCATGGTGGAGAGTTCCGTTCCCAATACGCAGTTTACCGACTTGGCGACGTCCGTATATTGGGCCATTGTAACCATGACCACAGTAGGCTATGGCGACATTACACCCGTCACGCCCATCGGTCGTCTGTTGTCTGCATTCGTCATGCTGCTAGGTTACACCATCATCGCCGTTCCTACAGGCATCGTCACAGCAACCATTATTGACGAGACACAGAAGAAGCCAAATGACGGACGTTGCCCCCGATGTGGTTCCAATGTCCGCGTAAAAGACCGCTATTGCTCACATTGTGGCGAGAAATTATAAACGCAGTAGGCATACATACTTCCTGTTTTTTCTGCTATTCCAGGCTCAATCGTGTTCCGCAAGCCTTGCGGAGATTTTTGTTTTTCGTAGAAATTGTGTAACTTTGCACCAATCAATAGAAAAAACAGGGATTATGGGAAGCGATATATTGGATTTCGGTCCTGTTGAGGACAAGATGCAGGGCATCATCAAGGTGATTGGAGTAGGGGGCGGCGGCTGTAATGCAGTGCGCAACATGTGGAACGACCAAATAGGGGGTGTGACGTATGCGGTGTGTAATACGGACAGTCAGTCGCTATCGCGATCGCCGGTGCCCGTGAAGATACAGCTGGGTGAAGGTCTGGGGGCTGGTGGCAACCCTGACAAGGGACGCAAGGAGGCTGAGAACGGCATCGAGGATATCGAGAAGTTGCTGAGTGACGGAACGAAGATGGTTTTCGTGACTGCTGGTATGGGTGGTGGTACGGGAACGGGTGCTGCTCCTGTGGTGGCTGGTGTTGCCAAGAAACTGGGCCTGCTGACGGTGGGTGTGGTGACTATTCCCTTCAATTTCGAGAAGAAGCGTAAGATCATCAAGGCATTGAAGGGTGTTGACGAGATGCGCAAGAATGTGGATGCGCTGCTGATAGTGAATAACGAACGGCTGTGTGATGTGTATTCGGATTCTGACTTGTCGGTGAAGGAGTCTTTCCAACGTGCTGACAACATTTTGGTGGATGCGGTGAAGGGTATCTCGGAACTAATCACGATGCCAAGTGACGGTGGTATCAAGAGTGACTTCCGTGATGTGGAGACGACGATGAGGGACGGTGGCGGTGCCATCATGGCGATGGGCAGGGCGAGTGGTGACCATCGTGTGGAGCGGGCTATCCTGGACGCTTTGGACTCTCCGCTGCTTTATGGAAATGATATCGGGAAGGCGAAGCGTATCCTTTTTAATATATACAGTAGTGACGAACACCCCATTTTGGTTCGTGAATTGCAGGAGATTGACGATTTCTTTGACCAGCTGGATCCTAACATCGACGTGATATGGGGTACGGCAACGGACGACTCGCTGGGAGAGGACGCGAAGGTGACGATACTGGCTACGGGACTGGAGGATGAATTGCGTAGTGAGGTGCAGAAGGATGTGCATTGTAATGATGATGATTTCTATGAGGACTTGATACCTCAGATATACAAGCCTTCAAAGAAAAATGTGACTATCAAGGATGTGCTGACTATAGACAATGATTTGCCTTTCGAGGTGGAGCCTGCCAAAGTGCCGGAGGTGGCACAACAGCCTGAACCGGAGGTGGTGGAGAAAACTCAAGAGCCGCAAGAGGCTGAGGATGACGAGAGGGATGTGCCCAGACAGTCTACCATTATTGACAAATGGAGGACGTGGCTGAATAGTTTCATGAAGGAGATGTCGGACTGATGGAGGATAGGCTGAACACGATGGAGGAGGTTGCCGAGCAGGTGAGAATACTGGCTAGACAACTGCAGGCAGCGGGTAGGAAGGACTTGCTGCTGAAGGCTATCGGTGCACCTATGCTGGAGGAGTTACGCATAGAGGCGGCTCGTGCCAAGTTGAGCAGGCTGCTGATTACGAAGGACTATAGGTTCATTCTGACGGACTATCAGAAGGAAGTGGAGCTGCAACCAGTACACAAAGCGGTTTATCTGTTGTTCCTGGCGCATCCTGAAGGTATTGAGTTCAAACGGCTGGGGGATTACAGGGAGGAACTGACACGCTACTATATGGCTACGGCTAAACTGATGGATAAGGAGAAAATCATAGAGGGCGTTGACCACTTGGTGAATCCGCTGGACAATGCTATCAACGAGAAGTGTTCGCGTATCAAGAAAGTGTTTTTGGATATGATGGATGAATATACGGCGAGCTATTATATTATCAGTGGACATACGCAGAAACATATTGAGGGTTCGTCGCGCGTGTGGTACGAACGGCTGAAGGTGATAACGCTGCCGCGGGAGTATGTAGTGAGACAGGGGTAGTCAGGAACGGAGGGAGAGGTAGTACCCCAGTCGATAGAGGTGGAAGAGGGGGAGACTGGGGTGTGAGCTGGTGAGATGGCGACGCTCCATAGGGCCGAGGAGGCGATGGAAGAGGCGGACGAGGGGTGCGAAGGGACCCAGCATGCGGACGTGGTCGAGCAGGCGTGAGTAGCCTTGTAACTCTTCGCGGAACTGGTATAGGGTGCGTAGGCTTTCCTCGGTCTTGCTGATAAAGCGGTCGTTGCTCTCAAAGTTTTGAAGTACGACGGGATTGTCAATGTGCTGTATGCTGACCTGATGGTGCTCTAGGGCTTTTCCAAAGAGGACATCTTCATAGCCGTAAGAATGGAACCGCTCATCGAAAGGATGGCGGAGCATGATGTTACGGGATATCATGAAGTTGGTGGAACGGAAATGACGATAGGGACGAAGGCTACGCTGCCGGGCTGAGTGGCGTGGGGCGGCCTTTAACTCGTAGAGATAGCGGAGGTTGGCGCGGGACTGGCTGCCGTCGTCGAGGATGCTGACTCCTCCGTCTATCACGTCGCTTCCGACGGAAAGGGCGTAGTCGTGAAGGAAGTGCTGATGATGAATGGATATGCCGCAGTCGAGGAAGAGAAGCCAGGGGTATCGGGCTTGCTGAGCCAGGAAATTGCGGATGGCTGAACGGCCTTTGTTTTCGGGACATTCCACCAAGCGGCAGTGGGGCAATTGGTTGACAGACCGATTGGCGGCAAGCACGTCGGCATCAGTAGAACCATCGTCTGCGACAATGATTTCGTAGTTGATGTCCAAGGTGCAGGCTTGTTGCTGCAAGGTCTCAACCAGCGGGGCACACCTGTCGTTGTAGGTGGGGATGAGAATAGAGATGTCCTTCATAATCTGTGCAAAATTAATCAAAAAAAGTTATAAATGATGGTTTTGTCTATTTTATTTGCCCATTTTGACTGAAAAGTAGTAATTTTGTGCCGTAATTTTAGAATTATCATTTAAAAATTAAATAGGATATGAAAAAGAATTTATGGAAAGTGGCAGCGCTGAGTGTGATGATGATGTTCTCTGCCCAGAGCCAGGCACAGAGTTTGGGTGATGTGTTGAATGCAATCGGTTCGCAGCAGGGCAGTAGCGTTGCTCAGGGACTGACCAGCGTGTTCTCGAGCGACAAGCAGGCTACGGCTGAAAAGTTGATTGGCACATGGAACTATACGGAGCCTGCCATTGTGTTTACGTCAGATAACATCCTGGCTAAAGCGGCTTCGAAGATTGCTGCGAACAAGGTGGAGAGTAAACTGCAGGAACAGTTGTCGAAGTATGGCATCAAGCCCGGCTCGTTCTCGATGACGTTCAACGAGGACGGCACGTTTACGGAGACACTGAAGGGTAAGACGACCAAGGGAACATGGCAGGTGAAGGACTCAAAACTGATTCTGTCGGTAGTGGGTATTCAGGCTCTTTCGATTACCACCCAGATTGACGGCAAGGACCTGCAGTTTGTGACGGATGCCACGAAGCTGCTGAACCTGTTTAAGACGATTGGTGCCAAGTCGAGCAACTCGAGCATCAAGACCGTTGCATCGCTGATGAAGAGCGTAAAAGGCATGCAGGCCGGTATTACGATGAGAAAGAAGTGAAACGCTTCGCTAGTGAATAGTGAAACGCTTCGCTAGTGAACAGTGAAGAACGAGGAGTGTTAAAAAATGTTAAGAAGAAGGTATTTCTCATTCCTCATTCCTCATTTCTCATTAATAATGTGTACCTTTGCAGCCGCTATTACGAGTTAGTAGCATGAAATTCATTATAAACAATTAAAAATTAAACAATTACAATGGCAACAAAAATCAGATTGCAGCGCGGCGGTCGCAAGAGCTATGCTTTCTACAGCATCGTAATCGCTGACGCAAGAGCACCACGTGATGGTAAATTTACTGAGAAGATTGGTACTTACAATCCTAACACCAATCCTGCCACAGTGAACCTGAATTTCGATCGCGCACTTTACTGGGTTGAGACCGGTGCACAGCCCACTGACACCGTTCGTAACATCCTCAGCGCTGAAGGCGTTTATCTCATGAAGCACCTCCGTGGTGGCGTGAAGAAGGGCGCATTCGATGAGGCTACAGCTCAGAAGAAGTTTGACGCTTGGAAGGCTGACAAGCAGAAGGGTCTTGACAAGGTAGCTGCTGAGGTGGCTAAGGCTAAGAAGGACGCTGCTGCCAAGGAGTTGGCTCAGGAGAAGAAAATGAACGAGGAGATTGCCAAGAAGGTAGCTAAAGGCTGCTGAGGCCGCTGCTGCTGAGGCTCCCGCTGAGGAGGCCGCTGCTGAGGCTCCCGCTGCTGAATAATCTTCATCGGTTCCAGAAATCAACGTATTGCATCGCGACTTTTATGAAGTCGTGATGCTTTTTTATATACGCTATGCTCTGGCGCTTTAGTTCTGCTATTCGCTCAGGGTGTAACACCAATTGCTCCACTTCATGAAAGACACTTTCGTAGGTAGGATCTACGTTGATGATGGGACGTAGCGTTGTTTCGTGGATAATATCATAATTCTCTGGTTCGCCACCTCCAACAACAATGATTCCTTTTGACATTGCCAGTAGTGCATTCATGGCTGGTGTGTAGGCATATAACTGGTCGAAGATGACATCAGAGCCTTCCATCATCCGCTGGTATTCGCTGAAAGGGAGGGATTCTGCAATGTTCAGTTTTACCTTGTGGGCATACTTGGAATGTAAGTCCTGGGCGGCCCTGAGCATGATGTCTGTACCTTTGTAAACACTGCGTTCGCGATTGACACCGATGAAGAGTACTACTTTCGACTTGCTGGCTCTTTCGGTCGAAAACGATTCCGGCATGCGGACAGGGTAAGGGATATAGGTGGTCTTTTCCGGAAAGGCAGGATGGTAACATACCCAGTATTCATAGAGTCCTGTGATAATACCGTCGCAGTCTGCTGCTATATATTTGTTCAGCTGTTCTTTTGATGTTCCCAACCAGTCTTGTTGGTAGTATTTCGCCTCGGCGTCCGTTCGTGTCACGTTGCCAAAGTTAAAATCGCTATATCTCAGTGGCTTGTCGTAAGTGCATGTGTTTACCCAGTACCAGTCCATGCCAAATCCGCCAAGGAATATTTTTTTATTGTGTTTGCGAAGATAGCGATAGAACCAGAACAGCCGCTCAGCCTTGAGCTCGAAGAAAATGGGGTTGATGAGTTGTACGACATCATAGCCGCGCATCTTTGGTAATAGTGACCACAGCTTGAGCATTAGCCGTATTCCGCCAATCTTTCCCGGAATGCGTGTCACATCAATATCGCGTGGATAGTCCTTCCAGAAGTCACCATTGGAGATGACACATACCTCGTGACCTAAGGAACGGAGTCCTAAAGCCAGTGTCCAGTGGACGTTGCTGTATTCGCCAAGCAGTAGTATTTTCATCGTTCTTTTTTTAATAGAGGTAAGCTGTGCAGCAACAGGGCCCGTCCGATGCTGGAGTTTGATAGTCTGCGGAACCAGGTGTATTTCGCAGTATAGTCACGATCGGGCAACGGGAAGAGTCCTTCCTGACGTAGGGTGTCAATAGCTGCATTGAGTGTAGCCAGAGATTGATGTAATAGGATGGTGTTATAGAGATAGTCCATCGTCAGCTGGGCTACCCGACGGTTCAGGGCCAGTCGGTCGTTATAAGGCATGCGGTCTGCTAAGTAATGCAGATGACGTATCACTTGGAGACTGTCGTTCAGACGATGTTCCTTGCTGTCCCCGTCTTTCTGTTGAGTAACCGATGCCTCGTGTTGCCTGTAGTAATAGGCTTTGAAGGGGGTGGCGTAAACAATCTCGGCCCTTATCAGTAATTGGGGTGTAAACTCCTCGTCTTCTCCATAGCAAATGCCTGGTGTGAATTCCAGCTCGCTTCTGACGGACTGACGGAAGAGTTTGCACCAAATGGCTCCCAGAAGATTGTGGTTGCTCAGAAAGTTAGTACCACTTGTCTTTATGATGTCTTTTTGGGTAACGTTCGTGTCAGAGGCATCCTGTGTGAAGTCAAACATAACGACCTCTGCATCCGGATGGTTCCTGATAAGGTCCAGGCAGCATTCGTAAGGCTCCCTGATGAGATAGTCGTCACCGTCAACGAACTGAATGAATTGTCCGTGAGCCATGCGAAGGGCATTGTTGCGGGCAACGCTGACACCTTGGTTCTGCTGACGGACATATAGAATGTCTGTTCCGTATCGCATCAATCCATTCATTGGACTGCTCTCTGAACCGTCATCGACGACAATGATTTCGCGTTCAGCAGGACTCAGCGAAAGTGCCAGAATGCTGTCGATACACTCACACAACATCGGTATGGGCAGATTGTAGCAGGTCACAATGAATGTTGCCAGCGGCTGGGTTTCTTGAAGGTGTGTATGAGTTTGTTGATTCTGCATAACGTGTTAATACCCAATATGTTCAATAATATTGCTTTAATTTTCTGTTTGCCGTCAAGAGTACTTGTGCCGATGTGTCGGGGGGGGAGAATCAGAGGGGCATTTGTCCGTTCCCAAACATCCATTTGAATGTTTGCCAGATACATGTAATAGCGGTCATCCATGGGCATACCGCTGTGCAGGTGTGCTTCCAATAACTGGGTTAGTCCCTTGCCGCCTGCTGTGGCGGTTATCCCTTGTGAGTTGTCTGTATAGTGATAAAGTCCTCGGGAGGTAGTACACACTTTCCCGGCTTTACAAAGCAGTTGGGGCAGGATATAGACATCTTCAAAGATGCGACCTTTTGGAAACCTTACACCGTCAAACAAATGGCGACGGAAAATCTTATTACAGGCAAAACAGTGAGTATAGGCCTGTGCCTGAAGCCAGTATTCGTTGATGTTCTCATAACAAACGTCTTTCAACGGTGAACGTCCGCTGACGGCATATTCCAACAGGT
Organism: uncultured Prevotellaceae bacterium; assembly: GCA_902770635.1. GTDB lineage: Bacteria > Bacteroidota > Bacteroidia > Bacteroidales > Bacteroidaceae > Prevotella. The sequence goes on from CACXTX010000072.1 coordinate 10,105, forward strand.
CGTTGTCACCCATCATTTCAAGCAGTGGCGCATAAGTGTCTGGAGATATCCAGTCGTCAGAGTCGACAAAGGTAATATAGTCACCTGTTGCTATGTCCAATGCTGCATTACGGGCATCGCTCAGTCCGCCGTTCTCTTTGTGAATGACGCTGATTCGTCTGTCTTTCTTCGCCCAGTCATCACACATCTGTGGACACAGGTCAGGAGAGCCGTCGTCTACGAGTATCACCTCCATATCGTTCACGTGCTGCCTTAACACACTCTCAACACAGCGGTCGAGGGTGGCTTCTACGCGATAGACGGGTATGATGACGGTTAGTTTCATGAGTACAAAATTACATAAAAATAACGGATAATCAAAATATTTGTTGTACTTTTGCGTTTTCTTAGTAAGAAAAATGAGCGAGAAACGCGACGATAGTTACGGACATGTGCTGAAATATACGAGTATATTTGGAGGCGTACAGGGCTTGAATATACTCATAAGTCTTGTGCGCAACAAGATTGTTGCCTTGTTGCTGGGACCAGGTGGAATGGGACTGATATCGCTCTTTAACTCCACTATCCAACTGCTGTCGCAGGCAACTAATCTGGGAATATCGTTCAGCGCAGTTCGTAATGTGTCAGAACTCTTCGACACAGGCGACGAGGCAAGAATCGCTCATTTTATCAAGGTGGTCCGCGCATGGTCGTTGCTGACAGGACTTGTGGGTATGTTGTTGTGCCTCCTGATTGGTCCGGTGTTGAGCAACTTTACCTTCTCATGGGGTAACCACACACTTCACTTTGTATTACTCTCTCCGTTGGTGGCTTTACTGGCTGTGACTGGAGGAGAGACGGCCATTCTGAAAGGCGCACGACAACTGAAATCGCTGGCGGTGATACAGGTGTATAGCGTGTTGTCGGCGCTGGTCATAGCCATACCTATTTATTACTTCTTCGGACAGAGTGGTATTGTGCCGGTGTTGGTGCTCATGGGACTGGCAACGCTTCTGCTGACCATTCATCGCTCCTATCAGCTCTATCCCTTGCAATTGACGGGTGCCAAAGGTGTGCTGGGCGAGGGCATGGGGATGGTTCGTTTAGGTGTGGCTTTCACGCTGGCTGGCGTGCTGGGCAGTGGTGCGGAATTCATTATCCGGTCGTATCTGAATAATGTGGCAGGATTGGAAATAGTTGGTCTTTATAATACGGGATATATCTTGACCATGACGTATGCCGGACTGGTGTTCTCGGCAATGGAGACCGACTTCTTCCCCAGACTGTCGGCAGTGAACAGCCAATGGCAGAGCTGCAACGAGATTATCAACAAGCAGATAGAGGTGTCGTTGTTGCTCATATCGCCGATGCTCGTTGCAGCTCAGTTTGCCATTCCTTATGTGATTCCCGTTTTGTTCTCCAGCCAGTTTATGCCTGTTGTCGATATGGTCCGCGTCCTTCTGTTGGCCATCTACTTGCGAGCCATCAAGCTGCCTATTGCCTATCTGCCGTTGGCGAAGGGTGATTCGCTGTCCTATTTCTTCCTGGAGGCAGTCTATGACGTGCTGGTGGTTCTGATGGTTATATGGGGATATAACGAATGGCAGTTGTTGGGAACGGGTGTTGCCATTGCGCTATGCGCCGTTTTCGACTATTTCATGATTATGGGCTATTCTTACCTGAGATACCATTATCGTCCGACATTCTCCGTACTGGGCTATTCGCTGCTCCATCTGTCGCTGGGTGTCGTGGCTTTCCTGTTGGCATCTTTCACGGACGGTTGGCAATGGTGGACAGGAGGATTGCTGGTATTCATAATTACAACGGCAGCGACTCTTTATACCTTTTATCATAAGGTGGCGCTATGGAATAAGCTGATGTCTAACTTAAAACGTCGTTTCTCCCGTCATGGCTAAAGTGACTGTACTCATGGCTGTCTATAATGCACAGCAGTGGTTGTCGGAAAGTATGGGCTCGATGATGAACCAGACCTTGAAAGACTGGCAACTGATTTGTGTTGACGATGCTTCTACGGACGGGTCGCTGGCTTTGTTGCGTGAATGGGAAGAACGGGACAGTCGGATAGAGGTGATTGCACTGACAAAAAACGGAGGACAGGCGCATGCCCGTAATATTGGACTGAAGAGGGCGAAGGGTGACTATATCTGTTTTTTGGATGCTGACGATACGTTTTCTGATGATGCACTGGAACAGGCTGTCAGCGTGTTCGAGCTGCATGAACAGACAGATTGTGTACTCTTTCAGGTGAGGATTGTTCAGAATGGTGTCGAAACACCGCATCCGTCGCAGACCTTTGAGGTGCTAACTGGAAAGGAGGCATTCAACAAAAGTGTTGACAACTGGAAGATACATGGTGTCTATATGATACGTGCAGCGTTGCATCGCCAGCATCCGTACGACGAGTCGTGTCGTTCGTACAGCGATGACAATACTACTCATCTGCATTATTTCCATTCACGGGAGGTGCGCTATTGCGAGGGCATCTATTATTATTGGATGCGCTCTTCGTCAGTTACTCATCAGGTTTCTGTGCGCCGCTTTGACTACCTGCGAGCCAATGAAAGCCTGAAGCGACAACTAAGGGAGATTGGGGCTTCTCAGGAAATACAGGCAAACTATGAGAATCGACGTTGGCTGATTTTAATAGATTGTTATATGTTCTATCATGTTCATGCAAGGGATTTGTCAGCAGAGGACCGGCACTACGGATTGTCAGAGCTGCACCGCATCTGGCAAACAATCAATCGTACCTTATTAAAAAAAGAGACGATAACCAAATTCGGCTATCGCCCCTGTAAGTATTGGTTCCTCTTCAGGTTGCAGGAGTGGTTGTATTTCTCCCTGCGAGACCTGTTAGGCAAGAATAACTAGAATTTGAAAGCCAGTTCGGCATCAATCAAGTTGTAGTTGTGCTTCTTCTCTGTAAGTATTTCTATACTACGGTCATTGACGCGAGAATACTCTAAGTGAATTTCCAGGTTCTTTGAGAAGAAATAGTTTAGACCGCACTCAATTTGATTGACGGAAGTGGCCCATTCCTTTTGATTGCGATAAGTTTGGTAACGGGCCTTGGCGTGTAATTTACCCTTGATGATGGGCACGATACCGAAAACGTACCAACCGTCGGCCTTATTACCAACATTGTAGTCAATCTCGCGGACATTGTTACCGGGAGAAGCAGCACCCCAACCTTCGCTGTGAATATACTCCGCACGGAAAGTGTATCCGTCCTTGTCGTACTCTGCAGAGAGGGCATAACGGTTTTTCTCTATACTACGGGTCTGACCTGTCAATGGGTCGAGCATACCACCACGGCTGCCAGTCCAACCGAAGGCACCGATGCGGACACCTTTAATAGGCATCACCCAGATGCCACCGATGATGTCCTTGCGGTTATCCATATCCTTCTGGTTCACACCTTCACCATTATATACACCTATCTGATAGTGAAACAGACGACGTCCGTTGGCATTGGGGAACAGGTCGCCGGAAAATTGGATACCGATATCGCGTCCTCCTGATGACCTCTCGCCAGTACGGTCGCCAAAGGCAGAAAGTTTGTTGATAGCGTCTGCATATCCGCGCCATCCTTGTGTGATGGGATGGGTGGGGTTCTCAAACGTGAAGCAGCGCTTGAACTGTCCGGCACGAATCTTAAATTCAGGGAATCTTCTCCATTCTGCATAGAGATCTACCAACTGAACGGTAGGCTGACCTGGACCAGTAGCGTTTGTTCCCTGAATCTGGGCACGCCAGTCAAAGTCGCCTATCTTGCCGTCAAGAATGAAACGAGCCAGACGGAGGTTGAAGGTGTTTGAAGAGTTACTTTCTAAAATTGGTGTCCCATTTTCGTCTTTTCCTTTTTTGTAGGGGTCCATGCCTTGATACTGCAGGATGCCGTAGCCACTGAACTTGATGTTCTTTACCCATTGAGGGAGCTCGATAATCGTCTTTTTCTCTTCTTTTTGTGCATTGGCATTCAATGCGATGCTCATCGTGCAGAGCATCAGGATCATTAGTTTTTTCATGTTAACTTTTTATCTTTTGGTTAGTAATACTACATTTTCTACATGAGGGGTATGGGGGAACATATCGACGGGTTGAACCGCTTTGACTTGATAGCTGCAATCCAACGCCTGCAAGTCACGGGCCTGTGTAGCTGGATTGCAAGATACATATACAATACGTTTAGGTGCTGCATTCAGAATGGTCTTGATAACGTCAGGATGCATGCCGGCACGAGGCGGGTCGGTAATGATAACATCCGGCTGCCCGTGTTCTTTGATAAAATCGTCGGTCAGGATGTCTTTCATATCGCCTGCATAGAACAGCGTGTTCTCAATGCCGTTGAGTTGTGAGTTAACCTTGGCATCCTCGATGGCCTCGGGTACATATTCGATGCCAATGACCTGACGGGCCTTCTTGGCCACGAAGTTAGCGATAGTGCCAGTGCCTGTGTAGAGGTCGTAAACGAGGGGCTTGATGTCTGAAGTCTGATGTCGGATGTCTGAAAAGGCAAACTCACGGGCTATAGAGTACAAGTGGTAAGCCTGCTCGGTATTGGTCTGGTAGAACGACTTGGGACCCACCTTGAATTTCAGGTCTTCCATCAGTTCGAAGATATGGTCCTTGCCCTTATATACTTTGATATCCTGGTCGCCAATGGTGTCGTTGCACTTCTGGTTGTCCAGATAGAGTAGGGAGGTAATCTGCGGGAATTTGTCTGCGATGTGCTGCAGCAGGCCATTGACCATTGACCATTGACCATTGACCGATTCTTTCTCGCGTTCCTCGTAATGATCAATGTTTAATGGTAAATGGTCAATGTGTACTTGTACAATAACCATCCATTCGCCGGAATTGGAATTACGGATAATGACATCACGCAGCAAACCGACCTGCGCCCGTAAATCAAAGAAACTCAGACCGTTGGCTATGGCATAGTCGCGTACTTCGTTGCGAATCTGGTTTTGAAGGTCGTCCATCAGCCAGCATTTCTCGATGGGCAGGATTTTGTCAAAGGCACCTGTGATGTGGAATCCGATGGCAGGATGGTCTTTTAGGGAATGAGTACGAGGAGCGTCATTTTTCATTTCTTCATTCTCATTTCTTATTTCTAATTCCTCATTCCTCATTTGCTCTTTGGTTATCCATCGCTTGTTGGCACACCCGAAGTCCAGCTTGTTGCGATACTCTTGCGTCTTTACCGAACCCAGAATCGGACGGAATTCAGGCAGGGTGATCTTGCCGATGCGTGTCAGCTGGTCGTAAACCTGCTGTTGCTTCATCTTCAGCTGCTCCTCATAGGGCAACTGTTGCCACTTGCAGCCTCCGCACACACCAAAGTGTTGACAAAAGGGTTGCGTGCGTACATTACTATATTTATGATATCGGATGACCTCCGCCTCCATGAATGAATGTTTTTTCCGTCGTACCTGCAAATCGACGACATCACCAGGTACAGTAAAGGGAACAAAAACTACCATATCGTCAACTCTTGCCAACGATTTTCCCTCAGCGGCAAAGTCTGTGATGGTAATTTGTTCCAAAATGGGTAATGGTTTCTTTTTTCGAGCCATGTTTTATCTATAAATTTGCTACAAAGGTACGAATAAGTGTGTAAAAAACCAAATTTATTTGCCTATTTCCTATTTTCTATCCCTCTAATATTGCAAAAAATCGCTAAATATTTGCAGGGTTGAAAAAGAATGTGTAACTTTGCCAAACTGATTTGAATAAGTCATTTTAAATATTAACAATAATAGTACACTAACTTATGAGCCAAAAAAGAGTTTACCTCTTCGGCAATGGTAAGGCCGAAGGTAATGCAAAAATGCGTGAGGAACTTGGTGGTAAGGGTGCAAACCTTGCTGAGATGAACTTAATAGGAGTTCCCGTTCCTCCAGGTTTCACTATCACTACCGATTGCTGTAACGAATACTATCAGGTAGGTCAGCAGAAGATTATGGAACTGCTGAACGACGATGTAATGGCTGCTGTAAAGCACATCGAGGGTCTGATGAATTCGAAGTTCGGTGACAAGGAGAATCCTCTGCTTGTTTCTGTTCGTTCTGGTGCCCGTGCTTCTATGCCTGGTATGATGGACACTATCCTTAATCTTGGTCTGAACGACGAGGTTGCTGAGGGTATGGTTAAGAAGACCAACAATCCTCACTTCGTTTACGACTCTTATCGTCGTTTCGTTCAGATGTATGGTGACGTGGTGCTTGAGATGAAGCCAGTCAACAAGACTGACATCGATCCGTTCGAAGAGATTATCGAGAAGGTGAAGAAAGAGAGCGGCGTTGTTCTGGACAAGGACCTCTCTGTTGATGACCTGAAGAAACTGGTTAAGTTGTTCAAGCAGGCTATCAAGGAGCGCACTGGTAAGGACTTCCCCAACGATCCTATTGAGCAGCTTTGGGGTGCTATCTGCGCTGTGTTCCGTTCTTGGATGAACGAGCGCGCTATCCTGTATCGTAAGATGGAAGGAATTCCCGACGAGTGGGGTACAGCCGTATCAGTTATGGCAATGGTATTTGGTAATATGGGCGACACCTCTGCTACTGGTGTATGCTTCAGCCGTGACGCTGCTAACGGTGAGAACCTGTTCAATGGTGAGTACCTGGTGAACGCACAGGGTGAGGACGTTGTGGCTGGTATCCGTACTCCACAGCAGATTACGAAGATTGGTTCTCAGCGCTGGGCAGAGCGTGCCGGCATCTCTGAGGCCGAGCGCGTTGCCAAGTATCCTTCTATGGAGGAAGCTATGCCTGAGATCTATGCTGAGCTGAATGGTATCCAGGACAAGCTGGAGCACCACTATCACGACATGCAGGATATGGAGTTTACCGTACAGGAAGGCAAGCTCTGGTTCCTCCAAACCCGTAACGGTAAGCGCACTGGTGCCGCTATGGTGAAGATTGCTATTGACTTGCTGCACGAGGGCATGATTGACGAGAAGACCGCCATTATGCGTTGCGAGCCTCAGAAGCTCGACGAGCTGCTGCACCCCATCTTTGACAAGAAGGCTCTGGCTGCTGCCAAGGTGATTGCTCAGGGCCTGCCTGCATCTCCTGGTGCTGCCTGCGGTCAGATTGTGTTCCACGCTGACGATGCCAAAGCTTGGCATGAGGATGGCCACAAGGTCGTGCTTGTTCGTATCGAGACTTCTCCTGAGGACCTTGCCGGTATGGCTGCTGCTGAAGGTATCCTGACCGCTCGTGGCGGTATGACCTCTCACGCTGCCGTTGTGGCTCGTGGTATGGGTAAGTGCTGCGTATCGGGTGTAGGTTCACTGAATGTTAGCTATAAGGACAAGACCGTTGAGATTGACGGCGTTGTATATAAGGAGGGTGACTTCATCTCTCTGAACGGTACTACTGGTCAGGTTTATGCTGGCGAGGTGCCCACGAAGGCTGCTGAGCTCTCTGGCGACTTCAAGGAGCTGATGGACCTCTGCGACAAGTACACCAAGCTACAGGTTCGTACCAATGCTGATACACCTCGTGACGCTCAGCTCGCTCGTGAGTTTGGTGCCAAGGGTATCGGTCTGACTCGTACGGAGCACATGTTCTTCGAGGACAAGAAGATCATCGCTATGCGTGAGATGATTCTCGCCGACAGCGTTGCCGGACGTGAGAAGGCTCTTGCAAAACTGCTGCCTTACCAGAAGGCTGACTTCAAGGGTATCCTTGAGGCAATGGACGGTCTGCCCGTGAATATCCGTCTGCTGGATCCCCCTCTTCACGAGTTCGTTCCCCACGATATCGCTGGTCAGGAGACTATGGCTAAGGAGATGGGTGTCAGCGTAGAGGATATCAAGCGTCGTGTCGACTCACTCGCTGAGAACAACCCAATGCTGGGTCATCGTGGTTGCCGTTTGGGTATCACCTTCCCAGAGATCACCGCTATGCAGACCAAGGCTATCTTGGGTGCTGCCTGCGAGCTGAAGAAGGAAGGCAAGAATCCTATGCCAGAGATCATGGTTCCGCTAATTGGTACTCTTTACGAGTTGAAGCAGCAGAAGGAGGTTATCCAGTATGCCGCTAAGGAGGTATTCCAGGAGTATGGCATCGAGGTAGAGTTTGAGATTGGTACGATGATTGAGATTCCTCGTGCAGCCCTGACTGCTGACCGCATTGCTACTGAGGCTCAGTACTTCTCATTCGGTACCAACGACCTGACTCAGATGACCTTCGGTTACAGCCGTGACGATATTGCTTCGTTCCTGCCTGTATATCTCGACAAGAAGATCCTGAAGGTTGACCCATTCCAGGTACTCGATCAGAAGGGTGTAGGCCGTCTCATCAAGTTTGCCGTGAAGGAAGGTCGTGAGGTACGTCCTGACCTGCGCTGCGGTATCTGTGGTGAGCATGGTGGTGAGCCCAGCTCTGTGAAGTTCTGCGCTTGCTCTCCCTTCCGCGTGCCCATCGCACGCCTTGCCGCCGCGCAGGCTGCTGTTGAGGAGTAATCGCAAGATTCTGAACATCAACAATTTGGGTGTAACGTCCTTTAAAATAGGGTGTTACACCCAATTTCTTTTAAAACGATAATCACGATAAATGTGACGAATTCGACGCAAAAATTACAAATAGATTACAAAAATGCGATTAACATGGCCACGTCATGACCTAATTCTGGAAGCGGGTATTTACGGTCGCTATCGGGTAGGGGAGCATAGAAGAATGAACGACAATCCTCCATGGAAATCGCTCTTTTTCGTGGAGTATCACTCTTCGGGATTTAAGATTTTGATATGCGAGTTCATAGGTACGTGCATTTCGAGCATGCCCATCTCTTATCATTTTGCTCTGATGTTGGCCTGTATGTATTCTCTTTTTGCCATGTTATTTGTAGATATCCTCAATCTCCTTGCGTTTCTTTTCTTTCAGTTCATCAGCTGCATAACCGATG
>CACXTX010000073.1:0-1014 GCA_902770635.1 uncultured Prevotellaceae bacterium
AAGATTGACACACCTGAGTATTTCGAGGTCTGGGGTGTCGTGATTCACGTGATTAGAACACTGGAAAAGATATGAAGAAATTACTATTCTTGTTCGTCATTTGTTTTATAACGGTTGGTTGTGAGAAAGAAGTTATAGGTGAGGGTTACCCAGAAATGCAAGGATTTTATGTCGAATCATGCGGGCTTCCTGCCGTCACCTTGGATAGCGTTAAGTTGTTCTCCACTAAGGTTAATGACTATACTACTGAGTACCCAGAATCTAAGGAGCATTCATTATACCCGAAGATCCAGGCCAACATAAAATCTGCCTCATTCCGTGTAACGATAACTTGTGATACGACATGGGATGGTGAGACGCATATTAATTTCTATGCAATATGATAGATCATATATCTATAGATGTGACGGACGCTAAACAGAGTGCCGTACCAAAAGACAAGTTCCGGATTAACAAATACAATTTTGGAACACCGTTTGAGGATTTGGTTCATAACACTTCACCATATCTTCATTTTCAGATACTACGTCCTAAAGACGAAGAACAGAGAGACAAGGCACTAGCTTATTTCAATTGATATTTTGCTCTATATAGGATGTACGGAGAGTATATATATCAAATCCACAATGGCAGAGGTTAATCCCGAAGAATTCAAGTCAATCATGGCTCAGGCTGCTCACTGGTATAGATTTTATGGGAGTGAAGCTTCAAAGGACGAATAATTATGGAAAGCAAATTCGAGAGTACCAAGTTATACCTCATAGAGCTTCTTCGAATCTATGGCCATCGTCTCATTATCGTTAAGATTAAGCAGGATGGTGAAGAGGTGGAAGTTATGGCTAGAACATTCGTCAGGCGACAACTGACAGCAGCCGAGATTGAATTTCCTTGGAATGAACTTAACAAGAGGAGTCCGAAAATCAAGAACCCTGAACTTGATGATGATGAACTGAGTATCTTATTCCATCGGGCTGTCTTCGATTTAGAGTCTGCCTACATTGAAGAGTTCTGCCA
>CACXTX010000073.1:1021-17212 GCA_902770635.1 uncultured Prevotellaceae bacterium
GAGTCCGAAAGAAGAACTTGAAATGGGAGAATTGTCTGAGGGCTTAGATGTCACTGAGGAAGATGTAAAGGTACTAAAGAAGATAGGCTTCAAGAAAATTTCCAGTATTCGGGCCATGATGCAGGTGTTCTGGAGTTTCGCTTCACATAGAATACCCATCAGCAATGCAATGAAGAATGCTATTCTTTCTATAACGGTCGATGAAGAAGCTGGGGACTATCTTGAATCATACTGCCATTTCTACAATAGCTTTATCCAGGGAAAGATAGAGAGTAACGCTTGGCCTGCCGACGAAGAACAAGTCAAGAAGTACGAGAAACAGATTAAGGAAATGAATAGGAAGCATCAGGTCGAATTGGAAGAACGTAATAAGAAACATAAGAAAGAAATTACCGAACGAAATAAGAAGCACCAAGAGGAACAGCATGAATTAGCTAAGAAATGTAAGGCCAAGGTTAAGGAATGCAACGCACTCATTGAGAAAATCAGGAGACTTGTGATTAATCCGAACGGCAAGATAAATCAGACTTATGACCTTACAGATGAACATGACATAAGAGCCTTCCGATTCGAGGTTAATCCTGATGATGCTGAACTCTTCAAGAAAATGGTAGAAGAATATAACTCTACCCTTGTGGGTGTTGATGACGAAGAAGACACAATAGAAGAATGAAGTTCTACGGCATCATCGACTGTGACAATTGCTACGTGAGCTGCGAGCGTGTTTTCCGTCCCGATTTGAACGGAAAGCCGGTGGTGGTTCTGTCGAACAATGATGGTTGCGTAGTGGCACGCAGTAACGAGGCCAAGGCAATGGGCATTAAGGCTGGGACACCATATTTTCAGTTAGCAGAGCAGTTCCCTAATCAGAAGATAGCTGTGTTTTCCTCGAACTATGAACTGTATGGAGAACTGACTGGACGTGTCGTGAGCATCATCAAAAAGGAGGCTCCAGCATATTTCCGTTATTCCATTGACGAGTGCTTCGTCTATCTTGATGGGATGGAGAATATCATTTTGAAACAATGGGGTGAGGACCTGCATAAGAAGATTAAGCAGTATGTGGGCATGCCTGTCAGTATCGGACTGGCTCCGAATAAGACGTTAGCGAAGATGGCCTCACACTTTGCGAAGAAGTACCAGGGCTACCGGCACTGCTGCATGATAGACTCCGACGAGAAGCGAATCAAGGCCCTGAAACTTTACCCGATTGATGATGTCTGGGGCATCGGCAGACGCTATGCTGCCAAATTACAAGCCATCGGCATACATACAGCCTACGACTTTGCCCAGCACCACAAGGACTGGGTACGGCTGACGTTCAATAACATCAACATCGTGCGCACCTGGCAGGAGCTGAATGGCGAGGATGTGGTGCCGAATGAGGAACTGGCGAAGAAGAAATCCATCTGTACCAGTCGCTCATTCAATGGTATGATAGGTGATATAGAAACGCTGCGTACTCATGTCTCGAACTATGCTGCCCGCTGCGCCGAGAAACTGAGAATGCAGAATACAGTAGCCTCTATAGTCGGTGTGTTCCTGAACACAAACGCTTTCCGAGAAGATTTGCCGCAGTACTGGAACTTTCAGGAGCAGCGTCTAATTACCCCAACAAGTTCCACTGTAACCATTGTCCAGACAGCTAACCAAGTCTTGCAGAACATCTATCGTCAGGGCTACCAGTATAAGAAAGCAGGTGTCATCGTTATGGGCATCGGTGCTGATTCTCCAATTCAACAAGACCTCTTTGACATAAATGCCGAACAGTTCCAGAAGATGAAACGGCTTGATGAAGTCGTTGATAGGATTAACCGATTGCATGGAAGCGAGACCATCGTACTCGGTTCCCAGCAATATACGAAGAAAGATGGTAAGGGTAAGGCTGATGTTTTCGCCAATGCTATCAAGCATGATTTCAAGAGTCCATCGCCCACAACACGATGGGGCGAAATCTTAAAATTGAACGCCAACGCTAAGAAAAAGAAGGAATGATGGAGATTTGATATGACATATATGTTATAAACGACTTTTTATCCACGTCATTTTAATGTGAGGGATGCCATCAAGCATAAAGACGTCTGATGACTGTTTGAATCCGACACTTTCATAGAAGCCTTTAGCGTACTCCTGTGCTTCAATATCAATGAGCGTCGCACAGAAATGTTTGACTGCTGCTTCAATGGAGTGAAGCATAATCTGCTTGCCATAGCCTTTGCCGCGTTCTGTAGTGATGACTCTCCCGATAGATATTTCTTTCATATGGGTGCCGGCAGGACATACGCGAGCCAATGCTATTATTCTGTTTCCCAAAGTCAGCCACAGATGAATGGACTTCTGGTCATCATTATCCATATCTTGATAGACACAGTTCTGTTCAACAACGAACACCTCGCTACGTACTCTCAGTAGCTCGTATAATTCATCCGTAGTCAGTTCTTGGAACGTTTTCTTATGTAATACAGGCAGATACTTCTGTCGGATTGCCTTCGGAAGTTTTGATGCTACGAGATGATATGACTCCAGAATCCACGCTTTAACGAGTTTATCTTCCAAGTGCGCGTAATACACATCGTTCCAGTGCTTCTTATTCCAATGCCAGGCGGGTGTCACAGTAGAGAACTGTTCTCGAAGTTCCAAGTTCCTTTCTGGCGATAACTTCAAAGCGAGCCTTGGTTCTGAATTCTTCAGATCGTGCTTACCACCGCCCAGCCAAAGGCATACGAATATCTTTCCCTCCAAGCGGAAGGTGATAATGTCATCACCAAACGGCTGGTCTTCAGTTACGCCGTAGAGTGACAATGTGTATTCTCGAACTTGCTCGATGTTCATACCCATTCGAAGTTTTCTTTTCCGGCTCCAATTTCAAAATGATATTTTGCTATGCCCAAGTCCATCTGCGTATATCCGATTATGGAGAAACCTTTCTTGGCGTGTACCAGATGATGACCATTTTTCATTCCGGCATACTCAAATGAGAACTTCTGCTGATTCACAGCGGTGGGTGCAAGTAGTGCTGCTTCAACACCCTTGCAGAACCATGATGGGGTAACGTCGCTTGCATTGCTTACTTGTTCGACGGTCTTAATCTTATGGCCGACTCCCTGGGTTTCACCATAGCCGAGAGGAATGTAACATGCAATCTTCTCGTCCTCGTCAAGCACATACGTCCCTGGTACTTTCGAGTAACTGAGTCCAACCCAACAAGTGTTCAAACCAAGTGTTTGAGCAAGCAGCACAAGATGCTCACCGTAGTAACCTACACGCTCATCAAGGTCGTCTGACTTCTTTCCGGCCATAACGATATAGTTACCAACATTCCGAAACTTTCCGTACTTAGCCATAGTTCCGAGGAATGCTTTTGGCTCGTTTAGGATTAACTGAATATGCAAATTGCCTTTACGGTTCAAGAGCGCAATTTGCTCTTCAAGTACTTTGACAACATCTTCAGTCAGTGGCAGCTCCTTATATGCTCTTACGCTGTGCCGAGCTTCTATTGCTTCTTGTAGGGTCATTTCACAAAACATATTAAAACTATTGGCAAAGGTACGAATTATTCTCCTTTTTTTCGTATTTTTGCACTCACTATTACAATACTTTATGATTTAAGCAGATATGAAGGTACTCTTGATTAACGGAAGCCCCAGAGAGAACGGTAATACGTTCACTGCTCTGAGTGAAGTGGCGAAGACCCTGAATGACGAGGGTGTTGAGACTGAGATTATCAGCATCGGTAAGCAGGCTGTGCAAGGCTGTATAGCCTGTGGTATGTGCGGCAGAAATGGTGCGAGATGTACCTTCCGCGATGACTTGTATTATAAGGTATGGAGGGCTGTGAAGGATGGCATTGACGGTTTGGTTGTTGGCTCACCTGTATATTATGGTGGTCCGAATGGTTCGCTCTGTGCCTTGCTCGATCGAGTGTTTTACTCATTGGGCAATGAGTTGAAGTTCAAGCCGGGTGCCAGTGTGGTTGTCTGCCGGAGGGGAGGAGCATCTGCTGCCTTCGACCGTCTGAACAAGTACTTCACCATCCTGAATATGCCTGTAGTGAGTACACAGTACTGGAATATGGTGTATGGTCAGACACCAGGGCAGGCAGCTCAGGACGAAGAAGGCATGCAAACTATGCGGACGCTTGGACGTAACATGGCCTGGATGATTCGCAAGCTGAATGTCAGCGAGGACGGCCATCCTGAGTTGGAGAGTCCGCTAAGAACTAACTTTATTAGATAATACCAGTTGTGTTCCAAAGATAATAACCGCTATGCTATTTGTAATTAATAACCAACTTGTAAAAGGAATCAAGGTGAATCAAAAAGGGATACCAGTTATTCCAGAAGATTATCTTAGTAATGTTGGGGATGATTCGTCCCAATGGCCTTATGTGTATATTCCTTCCAGTAAGCAGAATTACAGAGTAGATAGAGGGCCTTCTTCTAGAGTGGAATGTGAGATTGGATATTGGGATTATACTCATTCAACCAAAAGAGTTTGTCCCATAGTTTTCAACAATATAACGATCTTGTCAATTCAATTAGAAACTTCAAAGGAACAAGTACGTGAGTGGAGTGGCGGCTTTCAATATGATAGGGATAAATTCAGGTTTTACTATCATTATGAGATACTGCTAGAACTGAAATCAGGAACAAATTCTCAAAACTATTGTTTTTGTTCTGATGACTATTTGGAAAATAATTATGGCAGGCACGAATCTCCCAAACTGAGAACTATGGACAGTCTTTTTAAAACGGTAATACCAATGCTAAATGAATTTGTTGCAAATGGATTCCCGTTAGAACGGCTTAATAGAAGTTATGTACAAAGTTGCTTCCCGCTTAAAGACAATGATTATATTCAAAGGCATTATGTCCATAATTACGATTGTTTCAAGCATATAATATATTCATCACAAATAAAGCATACTCAAGGAGCATATTTCCTGGAAATAGGTAATGGAACTATGGCGTTTGTTAATCGACACGTCGCAGATGTGATTAGCGATATATTAGGAGTTCGATTTTTACGTGAAAGCAATGATAGGTATGTTTATGGAATAGTAACAAAACTGTTGTCAGAAATAGATAATAATGATAGCTTGCTTTTGCCATATTGTATGGCAAAACTATTCTTTAATGCTGAAAACTTTTATTCTTCTGAGGTTGCCAATAGGGAATTGCTGTATGCTGTATCTTCTGATATTAATGAACCGATAACCACAAGCACGCTACCAAATCTTTATGTGCCTACATCTGAGGTGGTTAGGATGTTCGATTTTGTTTTCCATATAGAAGCTGTCCACAAAATAGATGGTCAGTATCGAGCTGGTAGAGACGATAGGGAGTGGGAAATTACTAAGATTAGTTTTCCTTTATGCGATAATTATACCCCCAAAGAAAGACTCATTAATATTATAAACAAAGTATTAGGTATTAACTTGGAATATAAGGAGATAGATGACTATATGTCGTCAACCAAATCTAAATACTATATCTATACGAAAATAGAAAACGATGACTACGTTCCGTGGATGGCACGTGATGAAGATCGCGGGTCTGCTGAATTGAGAGAGACTTCAATGAAGAAGATATTTAATAAGATATACCAGATATTTTTGTCAAACAAATCAGAATTTAACGATTTAGTATAAACTGAAACTCTTCTTCTATGAGAAAGATGATACTCATCTTCTTCAGCGAGGATTTCTTGTTTTTTTTATAATAAGGTACGCGAAGCACATTAATAATTTAATCGCTAAATAAAACTAAAACTTTATATAAGTGTGAGTCTTTCAGAAGGAAAACGATTAATTTTGCATCACAAAGAAATGTATTGATTGATAATAAAAACGATATTATGGCATTATTCGATCAAATTAGCGAAGACATCAAGTCTGCAATGAAGGCTCGCGACAAGGTGCGTTTGGAAACGCTTCGCAACATTAAGAAAGTGTTCCTTGAAGCAAAAACTGCTCCAGGAGCCAACGACACATTGGCTGATGCTGATGCATTGAAGATTATCTCAAAACTGGCCAAGCAGGGTAAGGAGACGGCGACGACCTACACACAAGCAGGACGCCAGGACCTCGCTGATGCTGAGTTGGCACAGGTAGAGGTACTTGAGAGTTATCTGCCGAAACAACTTTCCCAAGAGGAGATTGAGGCAGAGGTGAAGAAGATTATTGCTTTTTATGTCTGGAATTAGTGGCACAATAATGGCACAGAGCACCGTAACTCGTTGGTACTCAGTATGTGCTTTAAACTTCAACGAGGATGAGTATTAGGAAGCCGTCGTATTCTTAACTGTTTAAATTCAACGAGGTATGAAAACTATTAATTTCATACCTCGTTTTTGTATGTCATTTGCTCATTTTTGGAGGTCCCAGATTCAAGCCCTGGCTGATACCTCTTTTGCAAGTTTTTACCAAATATACGCCCTGCGGTTGACGGGCAGATATAGCAGGTGGTTCTGATTGACGTTGTAGAGGTTGTACCATAAGTCGGTATTCATCACGACGCCATTAGTGCGCAGGCGGGCATGGGCATGTACGTCGTTATGCTTGAGGACTTCAAACGTGTTCTGACCATACTGGACGCACCAGAGGTGGGCATAGGACTCGTAGAACTTGCGGAGCTGCTCGTTGCGCGTCTCGCCGGTGAAGCCCTGCTGGTCTAGACGTGCCTGATACGCGTCGAGGGCGGTGAGGAATCCACCTAAATCGGCAATGTTCTCGCCTAGAGTGCGTTTGCCGTCGCAGAAGAACAGCGGATCACGCACGGGGTCGAGCTCCAGTATATTGTAGGTGCGGACGAGGGTTGTGCTACGATCTTCGAAATTCATCCTGTCGGCCACTGTCCACCAGTTCTTGCGATCGCCATACTTATCCCACTCGGAGCCGTTATTGTCGAAGCCGTGGGTGAATTCGTGGCCGATGATGGAGAATACGGCATAGGAGCAGGCCTCGCTGAAGCTGTCTGACGGCATGAGAGGCGGCAGGAGCATGGCGGGATATATGGTGATAGAGTTCTCGCTAAGCATATAGTAGGCATTGACCAGTGTGAGGTCGGAGGGTATGGATTCGCCGTTGGGGCCTTGCATGTATCTCATCAGCTTGGTGGTGAAGATGTCGTCAGTTCCCACGAGTTTGACCAGCAGTCGGGCGTTGGCGACCCTCAGTCGGTGTATCGCCTCAACCATAGTCTTGCAGTCGGCGAGTGCTGGAATGCACTCCTTGTGCCACGTGTCGGGATAGGCAACGCTCATGTAGCAGTTGTCCAACTTGTCAATAGCATTGTTCTTGGTGGTCTGACTCATCCATTCCACCTTCTCGATACGCTTACGCAGGGATGCCCGGATTTCCTTGGTGATGTTGACGAATTTGTCCTTCATGCTCTGCGGCAGGTATTTCTGCTGCAGGTGGTACGATATGACGTAGTTCAGTTCCAGTCGGGCGTTGTTGCGCAGCGACTTCAGCGAGGCCTGTTGCTCGTCAGACCGAGTCTTGGCGTATTCGGCCATTCCAGCCTCGTCGGCATACGCCTTAAAGAGCAGCAAGCTGTTCTGCATGAACTGATAGAGGTCATCGACCGTATGGCTTTCCCAGAACATGTTCCACCGCAGAATTTCGATTTCGGACATTGACAGCATGGCGGGGTCAATACCCAACCCCTCGGCCACCAGCTTCAGAGCCTTCTCGCCGCCTTCTTCTGCAGTCGCTGACAGGCTGCGGCGCTCTTGAGACTTCAGCTGTTCGATGTACTGCTGGGTGACCCTTACCCCAGACGCGGGCAGGATGGTGATTTTCTGCTTATCTTTGTCCCTGATAAGGTCAATCTCTATGACGTCGAAGCCGTCCAGGAACATCTTGCCAAGGGTGCGGTATGCCTCTTCCTTGGTGGCGGGCTTACTGTATTTCGCTATGTGTGCAGTGATGTAGTCGCGCGACTCCTTGGAGTTGTCATGCATGTGGTCCAAGAGTGTGAAGAAGCGGTTGATGTCGGGAACGCTCTTCTTCAGTTCCTCTACCCTTCCTTCCATTGCGGCCTTGGCGTCATAAATTCCGCCAAGGTTCTTGTTAGGCTCGTCGGGAATGGGGTTTTTCTTCAGCCACGTGCCGTTGCAGTAGTCGAAGAAACTGTCGCCTGGATGCACCGAGAGATCCTTGTTGGCCGTATATTCTTCTGGGTATGGATACGGGTCTGTTGCCGACGGTATATCTGTGGCCTCATCCTTCGAGCACGCAGTAAACAAAGTTAAACTGCTGAAAATCAATAGGGTGAAACTCCCCAAAATGCTATTTATCTTCATTTCTATTTCTCTTTTTACATCCTATTGTACAAATTTGTTGCAAAGATAATAAAACTATGGGTAAAATTATGGATAATTCTCTACTTTTTTGTATATTTGCACTCACTATTTATAATAGTATATGGAGAATTTCAAAGATAAAGTAGTTGTTGTCACTGGTGGGGCTCAGGGAATTGGACGATGTATCGCTGTCGAGTTTCAGAAAGCCGGTGCACATGTTTGTGTAATTGATAGGCAAGATGGAGAACATTTTGTCGGAGACATATCTGAAAAGGCTGTACTTGAGCAGTTCGCACAAGAAGTTATCAGCAATTACGGACATGTGGACTATCTCGTCAATAATGCGCTACCTCTGATGAAGGGCATCGACGAATGTACTTACGAAGAGTTTCAGTATGCTATGAGTGTTGGTGTAACTGCTCCGTTCTATCTTTCTAAACTCTTCGCCCCGCATTTCGCAAAGGGTGCAGTCGTCATCAACATCTCTTCATCGAGAGACCGTATGAGTCAGCCCCAGACCGAGAGTTATACTGCGGCAAAAGGGGGAATTGCGGCACTTACTCACGCCTTGGCAGTCAGCTTGGCAGGGAAGGTGCGTGTTAACTCGATTTCTCCCGGTTGGATTGACACCAATGGTGCCGTATATGAAGGACCAGATGCCATTCAACAGCCAGCGGGACGTGTCGGCAATCCGATGGATATTGCCAATATGGTCCTGTACCTCTGTTCCGACAAAGCAGGCTTCATTACCGGAGAGAACATCTGCATTGATGGCGGTATGACTCATCAGATGATTTACCATGCAGACTACGGCTGGAAACTGGAAGTATAAGCGAGACAAAAATATTCATGTTTTGAATTAAAAAAATTAAACTATGACAAAAAAGATTATGTTTAGTGCTATGATGGCACTGTTATCAATGACAAGTTGCAACAACGGCAACAGTAACGAAAACGTGACGTCCACATTGTCTTTCGACGAAGTATTAACCTCACGCAGAAGTGTCCGCAACTACGATGCCTCGAAGAAAATCACTGAGGCAGAAGTTCGTGAACTTATCACGGCAGCACAGGAGGCTCCTTCATGGGCAAACCAGCAACCCACTAAATACTATGTGGCCATCAGCGAAGAAAAACTGGCGGCAGTGCAGGATATGGTTGGTGGCAATAAGGAGCGTATCAAGAATGCCCCAGTACTTATTGTTTCAACTTTTGAACGTGGCAAGTCTGGTTTCTTCCAGGGCAACCAAACCAACGAAGTGGGCGACGGATGGGGAGCCTATGATAACGGTCTGAGTAACTGCTATCTGATTCTGAAAGCCAGGGCTATGGGCTTCGACACACTAATTATGGGTATGCGTGACGCAGACAAGCTTAGAGAACTCTTCTCCATCCCTGAGAATGAAACTGTCATGGCTGTCATTGCTTTGGGCTATCGTGCAGAAGAGCCTAACCGCCCGGAGAGAAAAAATCTGGATGAGATAGTAAAATTCTTCTGATAATCCCTGGTTTTTGTTGACTTTTTGTCACTTACTTCGAGGGAAAGAAGGTTTTCTCGATGTGAAATAACAATATAATAAATATCCCTGTTTTACGTTATTATTATCGTGATAAGACGTAAACAGGTCATATTATTCTTGCTTTTGCTGTCAGTGCTTACCGTATCTGCACAGCAAGAGCCGTCGTTCTCTCATTATTGGGCGTTGGAGCCTTCGTTTAATCCGGCAGCAGCTGGTAAGGAGTCAAAGTTGAATGTGGCAGGAACCTACGCCATGACGCTGACCGGCTTTGAGCACGCTCCTCGCACGATGTATGTGGGAGCCGATATGCCTTTGCTGCTGATGAATACCTATCATGGCGTGGGCATACAACTGATGAGCGACCAGTTAGGACTGTTCACCCATCAGCGACTGGCACTTCAGTATGCCTATAAGCACCGGCTTTTGGGTGGAACAATCAGCGTGGGCCTGCAGGTAGGCATGCAAAGCGAGAAATTTAAGGGAAGTGAAGTGGATGTGGAGGATCCGGACGATCCTGCCTTCAGTCGTTCGGATGTATCGGGGACTGCTCTTGACCTTTCTGCTGGTCTTTATTATACCCACCGGAACTGGTATGCAGGCTTGTCCGTCTTACATGCCACAGCTCCTTCTGTCGAGTTGGGCGAACGCTCCATTCTGGACATTAGTAGAATGTATTATTTAACTGGTGGATACAATATTAAACTAAGAAATCCGTTCTTTACAATACATCCCTCCGTGTTGGCCCATACTGACGGGACTACTTACAGGGTGAATGTGACAACCCGTGTAAAATATACGCACGACAAGAAAATGCTCTATGCTGGTTTGGCTTATAGTCCTACCAATTCGGTAACAGCACTTATCGGTGGTTTTTTTCACGGCATTGTCTTGGGCTACAGCTACGAGATTTACACCTCGACGCTGAAAATAGGAAATGGCAGTCATGAACTGTTTGTCGGATATCAGACGGACCTGGACCTTCGTAAGAAGGGACGTAACCGTCATCAAAGTGTGAGAATATTATAATAATATAATAAGGTATATGAACAAAGTAGTAAACATAGTGCTCTGTTTCTTGGCAACGTTATTGCTGACATCCTGCTTTGGCAGCAAGATGACTTCGTCGGCAGGTGGTGAAGTAACAGGTGTAAGTGGGCGAGCTTTCAGTGAGCCTACTCCTTATGGTATGACCCTTATCAAACGTGGTCATCTGAAGATGGGTATTGATAAGCAAGACTCGCTGTGGGGCAAGCAGACACCAGTGAAGGACATCTCTGTGGAGGGATTCTGGATGGATGAGCACGAGGTGACTAACTCTATGTATCGCCAGTTTGTTAACTATGTTCGCGATTCTATTCTTCGTGAACGCTTGGCAGACCCCGCTTATGGAGGTGATGAAAGCTATAAGATAGAGGAAGACAAGAATGGCGACCCCGTAAAGCCTCACCTGAACTGGAAGAAGGCTTTGCCTCGCAAGCCTAATGAGGACGAGCAGCGAGCTTTCGAGAGCCTGTATGTGACCAATCCCGTTACTGGCGAGAAGATGCTTGACTGGCGACAGATGAACTATCGCTATGAGGTTTTCGACTATACTGAGGCAGCCAAGCGTAAATATCGTGAGACTCATGAGGAGCGTGTGTTGAATACTGACATTCGTCCTAATCCCAATGAGCAGATATGGATTTCGAAGGATACTGCCTATGTGAACGATGAAGGTCAGATTGTCCGTGAGACGATTAACCGGCAGTACACTGGTCCTTGGGACTTCCTCAATACCTATATCGTCAATATCTATCCGGACACCACTTGCTGGGTCAACGATTTCCCCAATGCGGACAACGAGACCTATATGCGCTATTATTTCAATAACGCAGCCTATAACGACTATCCTGTGGTAGGTGTTACCTGGGAACAGGCTAATGCTTTCTGTGCTTGGCGTACGGAATATCTGTTGCGAGGGCTTGGTCCTGCTGCCCGTTTCGTTCAGCGCTATCGCCTGCCGACTGAGGCAGAGTGGGAATATGCTGCACGCGGCAAGGACCAGAACGAGTTCCCCTGGGAGAATCAGGACGTGATGTCTGGCAATGGATGCTTTTTTGCCAACTTCAAGCCTGATAACGGTAACTATACCAAGGATGGCAACCTGATAACCAGTAAGGTGGGCATCTATGCATCCAACTCCAATGGACTCTACGATATGGCTGGCAATGTTGCCGAATGGTGTTCAACCATCTATACCGAAGCAGGTGTAGAGGCTATGAACGACATCAACCCACAATTGAAGTACAATGCAGCCAAGGAAGATCCTTACAGACTGAAGAAAAAGAGTGTGCGTGGTGGCTCGTGGAAAGACCCTGAAAGTTATATCCGTTCCGCCTGGCGCTCTTATGAGTATCAGAACCAGCCTCGTTCCTATATCGGATTCCGTTGTGTACGCAGCTTGGCTAATACTACCAGTGACAAAATTAAAATAAAGAAAGGAAAGAAAAAATGACAACATACAGTAAATTGAATTTTATCTACCGCTTACAGAAGTGGATGGATAGTGTGCCTGGTCAGACCTTTCTGAACTATGCTTATTCATGGGGTGCCTCTATCGTTATCTTGGGTACGCTGTTTAAGCTGACCCACTTGCCGGGAGCCAACTTCTTCCTGTTCTTGGGAATGGGAACGGAGGTATTCGTGTTCTTCCTGGCTGCCTTCGACCGTCCATTCGATAAGACGACAGAAGGAATGGATTTAGACCTCCATCCAGGCGAGGAGCTTGCTGCTTCTGCTATTGCTGCTGGTAGCGGCGTTACAGGTGGAGTCGCAGGTAGCGGTGTTGTAGGTGGTGGTACTGTCATTATCAATGGAGGAGGTGGTGCTACTGTCGGCAATGTTGTTGGCAACGGTGAGGAGGCTTCCCGTTGGGAGGGTGGCCCTGTCAACATTGGCGGTGGAGGAGCGGTCATTGCGCCCCAGCAGCCTATAGAGCAACAAATGGCAGAGGAACTGAAAGATGCTACCTCTAACTATATTGAAGAGTTGAACCATCTTACCGAGATGCTCACCCAGGTATCGGAGCAGAGCAAGCGCCTGACCCGTGACTCGGAGGAGATGGAGAACCTGAACCGCACGCTGACTGGTATCAGCCGCGTCTATGAGATGCAGTTGAAGAGTGCTTCGGCACAAATCAGTACCATTGACGAAATTAACGAGCAGACACGCCACATGGCAGAGCAGATAGTAGAACTGAATAAGATCTATGCTCGTATGATTGAGGCTATGCAGGTTCGTATGCCACAGGTCCCCTAAGTTAGGGGACGACAGGGGTCTGAACAAGCGCAGGCCTCAGTAATAATAGACAAATAGGGTTTGATAAACGCTTGTTCAGACCCCTAATCCCCTAACTTAGGGGACTTAAAGGAAAAATGGCAATAAAGAAAAGACCCGTTTCTCCGCGCCAGAAGATGATTAACCTGATGTATGTCGTCCTCATGGCAATGCTGGCATTGAACGTCTCTACGGAGGTGCTCAACGGATTCTCCATTGTCGAGGAGAGTCTGAAGCGCACCACGCAGAACGCCAGTCAGGAGAACCAGGCCGTATATGACGACTTTGCTGTGCAGATGAAGAAGAACCCTCAGAAGGTGAAACAGTGGTTCGACAAGTCACAGCAGGTCAAGCAGATGAGTGATGCACTGTACAACCTGGCTGACGAGTTGAAGCTGGCTATTGTACAGGAGGCTGACGGCAAGGATGGTGATGTGGAGAACATCCGCAACAAGGAGGACTTGGAGGCTGCCAATCAGGTGATGTTATCGCCCAGTCGTGGCAGGGGCCAGGAGCTCTTCCAGGCTATTACGGACTATCGTAACAAGATGCTCACGATGGTTACGAACTACCGCCAGAAGAAGACGATAGCCTCGAACCTTTCTACGGAGATTCCCAAGGATGCCCAAAGCATGGGTAAGAACTGGCAGGAGTATATGTTTGAGGCCATGCCTGCCGCTGCTGCTGTCACCTTGCTCAGTAAGTTGCAGAGCGACGTACGCTATGCGGAAGGTCAAGTGCTGCATACGCTGGTGTCCAATATCGACGTGAAGGATATCCGCGTCAATGCCCTCAATGCCTTTGTCATTCCAAACTCGCAGACGATTGTACGAGGCGACAAGTTCTCAGCCCGTATTGTGATGGCTGCTGTCGATACCACTCAGAAGCCTCAGATATTCATTGGGGGCAAGGAGATGAACCTTCCTGGTGGATTATACGAGACGGTGACTGGACGTACAGGCGACTTCACGCTGAGTGGTTTCATTCAGGTGGAGAATGGCAACGGAGAGTTGCTGAAGCGTAACTTCGAACAGAAATATACGGTGGTTGACCCTTCTGCTACTGTCAGCGCCGACCTGATGAATGTGCTCTATGCCGGCTACAGCAATCCGCTGAGTGTCAGCGTGCCAGGTGTTCCTGTCAACAAGGTACAAGCCACTATGACGGGAGGTACCCTGCAGCCTACAGGACCAGGACGCTATATCGCTCGTCCTACGGCAGTAGGCCAAAACGTGACGATTACCGTTACCTCTACGAATACGGGCCGTGCCCAACAGATGGGACAGTTCACCTTCCGCGTGCGCCGTTTGCCTGACCCCACTCCTTATATAGCCATGAAGGATGAGTCGGGCA
This sequence comes from uncultured Prevotellaceae bacterium, assembly GCA_902770635.1. Taxonomy (GTDB): domain Bacteria; phylum Bacteroidota; class Bacteroidia; order Bacteroidales; family Bacteroidaceae; genus Prevotella. The sequence continues at coordinate 15,517 of CACXTX010000073.1, forward strand.
GTCCCGTCCGTTACAAGGGAGGCGGTTTGTCGAAAGCCCAGTTGATGGCCGTTGACGGAATAGGTGCTGCCATTGATGACGGTATCCTGGATATCGCCTTCCGTGTGCAGAGCTTCGAGACCGTATTCTTCGACAATATGGGTAATGCGGTGCCTATGGTTAGCGACGGAGCCAGCTTCTCAGCACGACAGAAGGACACCTTCCGCAAGCTACAGCGCAACAAGCGTTTCTATATCTCTCGCGTCAATGCGATAGGTCCCGATGGTATTCCCCGTAAGTTGAATGCCTCGATGGAAGTCATTGTTAAATAGCGGGCTTCGCCCTAGTGAATAGTGAAAAGTGAATAGTGAATAACGAAAAACTATATATAAGATGAAAAAGAATATAAGACGACAATCGAACAGATATCTGTGGATAATGAGAGTGGTAGCTATACTATTCACTATTCACTATTCACTATTCGTTAGCGAAGCGCTTGCTCAGCCCAAGGCTCGTCGTCAGCAGCCCAAGGCCCAGCAGCAACAGCAGAAAAAGCAGCAGACCCAGAGTCAGGGTATGTCCATGCGTGCTAAGCTGATGTTCCCTACGGCTATTGATATGCCGGAGGATGTCGTTTGGCGTCGTGACATCTATCGTGAGTTGGACCTGAACCGCGACAACAACGCTGGCCTCTACTATCCCGTGGAGCCTATCGACAAGCAGGTGAACCTGTTTACCTACATCTTCAAACTGGCCTTGAACGGATATATCCCCGTTTACGAATATCGTCTGGATGGCAACGAGGTGTTTACGGACTCTGCCCGTGTGAAGATGAAGACGGTGTTGGACAACTACCATATTTTCTACGAGGAAAAGGATGGTAAGCTGCGTGTTGACAACAGCGATATCCCCTCGGCAGAGGTGAAGCTGTATTATCTGAAAGAAAGCGCCTACTACGATCAGGCTAACTCTACTTTCCATCGCAAGGTCCTGGCTCTCTGTCCTGTGATGATGCGTGAGGACGACTTTGGTGGCGAGGCTTCCAAATATCCTTTGTTCTGGGTGAAATATACTGACCTAGAGCCCTTCCTCAGTCGCCAGACCTTGATGACCAGCAACCTGAACAATGCTGCCGTGATGTCGATGGAAGACTACTTCACGCTAAACCGCTACGAGGGAAAGATTTACAAGACTAACAACATGCTGGGCAAGACGTTGGCACAGTATTGTCCCACGGACTCTGCCCTCGCCAAGGAGCAGAAGAGGATAGAGGCCGAACTCCTGGCTTTCGAGCAGAACATCTTTGGCGACAAACATCGCAAGGACTCTCTCGACTCCATAGCAAAGCTTGATCCTCAGCAGATGAAGCTTCTTGCCAAGAAGACCCGTAAGGGTAGTTCTGCCCGTGTTCGCAAGTCGGGCACCAAGTCCAAATCCCTCTCGTCGTCATCAGGCTCAGCACGTGTTACAGTACGCCGTCAGCGACACTAAAGAAAAAAAGGTCGTCAAAAGGTTGCAAAATTCAAAATAATTGCTTATTTTTGCAGTCAGAAAGAAACCAAATAAAATCAGAATATGAAGAAGATACTTATGCTCGTTTTTGCGGCAGTAGCCCTGTCTCTGCCCTCACAGGCTCAGGTGAAGTTCGGTCTGAAAGGTGGTTTGAACCTGACGAACCTCTCAATGAGCGAGTCAATCGGCAATAATCTGAAGAGTA
>CACXTX010000074.1 GCA_902770635.1 uncultured Prevotellaceae bacterium
GATGGGCTGGGCATCAGGGCCGTTGACATCACCCTTCTTCATAATCTGAAATGTAACACCGTAGTTCAGTTGGCAGAACTCCTCAATCTTTGCATCGCCTTCTGGGTCTTGTTCCTTGAACTGGTTGCAGGGGAAGCCGACAATCACTAGTCCCTTGTCCTTATACTTCTGGTTCAACTCCTCCAGTCCTGCAAATTGAGGGGTGAATCCACACTTGCTGGCTGTGTTGACAATCAGCAATACCTTACCCTGAAACTGTGAGAAATCAATCTCCTTGCCTTTGCTCGTAAGAGCCTTGAAATCATAAATCTTTTGCATACCTTATTTGTTTTATTTATATTGAATCCCTGCATTATAGCCGTCCCTTATCAAGGGACTCTAAATATTTCTATCGTTTGCGATGATAAAGATGGTGCAGCCCATCTTCGAAACGCAGTTGCAAAGGTAAGAAGATCGTTTTATATCGCAAGCGATTTATCAAAAACTTTAAGAGAGTTTAACAATATATCGCCTGCGATGTTTTCTTCGAGTACTCTTTAGAAGATGGATGTTTCTATCTGTTAGACGTTAGAGTGAGGGAAAAAGTTCTTGCTTAGGCAAGCGGCCGCTCGACCTTTGGTCGCTTGCAAGGCAAGAAAGCCGAGCGACACTCAGATTTCAATAGTTTCTCCTTCCCTGTTGATTTCCCAGAAAGTGATGTCCTTTTCGTCAGTAAATTCCTTCATGCGCCATGAAGATTGGAAGCCTGTAGTGAAGTGCATAGGAACGAACAGTCCGACCTTGAACCGTTCGATAAACTGACGGCCACCAAGGGTATAGCCATTCTTGCGTCCCTCCGGTAGCAAGCGAGCAGAGCTCGAGCGGCCGACACGCCCATCTATGGGGAACATCACCACATCGAAACTGTCGGCAACCTTGCGGATGTCCTTCAGCTCGCCAAGGAATTGCTTCTCGTGTGCTATCGGATTGAACGTCTCTTCCATCTCAAAGCTGTATCGCTCCTGATCAGGATTGTCGTCTGACAGAAACTTTGCATACCAGTTGTTCAGGTCGCCCGCATGGAAGATACGTTTACCTTCCATCTCAACAATCCACGACACGCCGCTGTCCGTGCTGCCTAATGCCCATACGGATATGCTGTCGTCAGACCATGTACCACCCTTGGCCAACCACACGTCAGCATCTTCTTTGCTGGCTCTCCGATGCTTGTAGATGTCCTTGGAGAGAATGTAGGTGATATTCGGTTTCTGCTTCTTCCACTCAAAGATTTCCTTCGTAAAATGGTCTTCGTGGAAGTGACTGGAAAAGACATACATGGGTTTCTCGCTCCGCAGCACGCCATCCATCACACCACTGGGATCCAACCAGTAGTCGAATACTAGGATGGACTGCTCCGTTTCGAGCACAAAACCACTATGGAAGATGTAGGTCAGCGTCATGTTTCTTTTGTAAGTCTGTAAACAGCCGATGTGGGTAGAATGACCAATAGCAGCAACGCAACCTCTACCAAAGCATACGAGCCGAAATAGTCAACCAATGTCTGGAATTTCAGAACTCCATCTATCAGAAAGACCAGAAAGGCAAACCAGCAGATATTGCTGAATATTTGATTTTTCGTTTCTTCAGTTTCATCATTCGATAGTTTAATACCACTTATATCTGCGAGTCTAATGACTACTCCTTTAATTATCAATCACTTACAGATAAGCAAAACTTTAATAGGTAATGGTTTAGAAACTTCCTGTCTGCGTCGTTCTGCTTTGTTTCAATATGTCAAATATCTGATGCAAAGGTAATCATTTTCCTCGAAACCACCAAATAATTCTTCAGTATTCTCATACAATGACATCTTAATGTATTACATAGAACCACAGCACAACATTAATGAGTGAAAGATGTTTTTTTGAATAATCTATACCATTGGAAAACACTCGGGGGAAGGCTGCGATTAAGTGAGAGCAGAGTGGAGTTTACTCCTTCTCTGCCGAACATGAGCAGGCTCGACCAAAGGTCAGGCTTCGCCGTGGGGGCAGACAGCCCCCATTGAGAAATAAAGAAACCACAAAACTGCTGTCCCACCTTATTATATATGTGGGACAGATGTTTTGAACCGCTGTCAATCGTGCCAATGTTAACGTGGTAGTCAGACCCGGCATCTTTGGCACGACTTTATTCGTGGATAAAATCTTTATCTGGATAAAGAGACTAAGTTTTTTGTTGACTTTGAGAAATTCTCCTGTTGATTTGAGTGCAGGAACTCGTAAAAAAACATAATTTTAGAAGAAAAACCAAGATATTCGGCAGAAAATGAAAAATTTTCATTATCTTTGTAGCATAAAAATTTATCGTATGGAAGATGTAAACAGAATTAAATTGGTTCTTGTGGAGAAAAAACGTACCAGCAAATGGCTGGCAGAACAGCTCGGTGTTAACCCCTCGACTGTTAGCAAGTGGTGTACGAACTCTTCCCAACCAGACCTTGCGTGTATATTAAAGATTGCAGATCTACTGGAAGTTGACTTAAAAGAACTCTTTGTGAGAGAGTACAAACAATATCTCCTTTCTCAGGAGTCAAAATGAATGGTGTTGAGTAATTATAGTGAGGGAATAGCTGGAAAAGGCAAAAGTGAAACAGAAAGTTTTTCATAGTGTTTCGGAATTACTAAAGCGGCTGAACACCGAAAGGCGCTTGATTAGTGAAATGTTCTACAATCGAAAGAAGTTGGAGTTCCACTATGATGATGCACGCGGGTTCGTGGAAAGTGAGAAGAATCTGGATTTGCTCATCCAATATGGAGTGATAAGGCTAGAAGGAGATTTGCTAGAGCTGGAAGAAGTGTACTTGCGATTCTTGGAAGAAATTCTTCAAGTGAACGAAGATATTAGCAATGCTTCTGTAGAAGAAAGCGTGTCACAGTTACGCGATAATATAGACTATTACCTAAAGGAACAAAACAATCCTGAAGGACAGCACCGCTATTTAAGGAAGGTAAAGCGTTCACTGAGAACGATTGCACTAATGGCAGAAAGAAACGTTGTGGATCTAAAGCGTAATGTGAACGATACCTATAAAAATGAGCGCAATTATACTATCAAACGGACGAAGCTGGAAAAGTATCTGAATCAGATAGCAGGAATTTCAAGGCTGGTGAAAGAAACCGAGAATCTATTGGACGATGAACATGCTACGTTCAGCAACTTTGCTCCTGACGAGCAGTTGGTCTATATCATCATCGACGTGAGAACCCAATTAAAGGCAGCCTTCCACAGTCTGATAGACCTTGAGAAGACCATCCGTGACTATCTGCACCAGATAGATGCTATAGGCAAACTGGTGAAAAAGACCCGCTTGTTGAAACAGCGGAAAGATGACCTGACATGGGAGAGTTCTACCAACATACGCAACTTCTTATCCGGAAAAGATCACGTTTGGTTGGAACCACGTACTAATTATTCGATAAAGCCCTCGTTGACCTGGCTAAGTAATACGGATGATGGTCTCCTGGCGTTAATCGAGGCACAACAACAACTATCTCGCAGGCTGAGGCTAAGTCGAGAGCCGGATCCGTCTATTAAACCAGAGGAAATGCAGCCAGAACCAGTCATAGAGGATTTTGTGAATGTCGATGCGTTGGCCATTTCGTTTATGGCGTCTGGTCAAGACCTGTTCAACTTTGTGCTGAATTACAGGTATAGCACGCCACAAAGTCTGGATCAAAAAGTAGAATACTACACAGAGATTATACAAAACAATTTCAACGGGCTGACGTTTATGGATGAGTGGCATCAGCTTGGCGATATCAGTTATCCATTAGTTTATCCAAAGAGCAGAATATGAAGTATGTAAAGGAAACATTTGAACGGCTCAGCAGAGGAGGGTTTATCTCTTCTGATAGTTCACAGGAAAGAGACAAACACATCTTCATGGACATTGAAGACCACCTGACCGACTACCAGCAGTATTTCGCACAAATAGGATTCATGCTGGAGCAAGGCAATGGCTATTTCTATTTCAGCAGGAAAGAGAACAAGGTACAAGTAGTGGATAAACTGCAACGCTTTGGGCACTGGATCGATATTCTGGACTTCCTGAAAGCATGGGAACCAGCCTTTGGTCCCGGTTTTACGTTCTCTGAGGCAGCTTTGACTATCAAGATTGAAGCAGATATTGACCTTCAGCAAAAAGCCTCCGAACTGTATGAGAAGAAAGATAAATATCCTGAGATAGTGGAAAAACTAGTGGATGAAATGCAAAAGATGGGCTTCCTGGAACTAGCCGACGAGAAGTCTGGACTCTACAAAGTGGTGGCAGCCTACAGCTATTTAGAAGAAATGGTTAATCTGATAACGATTGATGCAAGCGATGAAATATCTCAATAAAATCATTTTCGTAAACAGCGCACATATCCGCTATAGTGAGGTGATGCTCGATGGCAATGTGCATTTCACGGGAACGCAAGGCGTGGGTAAGAGCACACTATTGCGTGCCATCCTGTTTTTCTATAATGCCGACAAGATGCATTTGGGCATTCGTCAGCAGGGACAAAAGAAGTTTGACGAGTTCTATTTGCCCAAGCCTACGTCGTATATCATCTATGAGGTGAGCCGTGGTGAGACGGAACACCCATTCTCGGTCATTGTGTTCAAGCATAGGAACATTGCAGCCTTCCGCTTTGTTGATGCGGCATTCCAAAGTGAATGGCTGATGGATGAAAATCACAATGTGACGAGTGACCCTTTGATTGTCAGGCAACGTATTCAGGAACGCAGAATAGATGTTAGCAGTATCATTGACCGCTATGAACAGTATCGTGACATCATCTACGGGAACAGCCATGCTGGACTGTCGCGTGACTTGCGTAAGTACAGTATTCTGGAAAGCACGCAATATCAGAACATTCCCCGTATCATTCAGAATGTTTTTTTGAACGAACGGGTGGATGCAGATTTCATCAAGGACACCATTATTCGCTCTATGAGTGGCGATGAAGAGATGCGTATGGATTTACGTTTCTTCCGTACACAACTGGCTGATTTCCACCATGAATATGAGGACATCCAGAAATGGACGAAGAAAAATAGAAATGGCGAGATTGAAGTGCTGAACACAGCGAACAGCCTTATTGAGACATCGCACAATATCCGGGCTAAGGAAATACAACTACGTGAGGATTGCGGACACCTGAACTATGCCATGCAGGAGGCTGAGAAGAATATTCCGCTATTGCATAAAGAGATTGGGGATGTGAAGCTGGTTATTCAGTCTCTTGAAGACAAATTCCAAGCATTACAGACAGATTATAGCGACAAACGCGACAAACTGGTTGGTGAAATAAGAGTGCTGGACACCAAGATTCGTGATAGCCACAAGAAGCAGAAAGAGTACCAACAGATGGGCATTGAACAAATGCTCAAGTTGGCGGAGGAGGAATCTACACTTCTGAGCAGCAAAGAGCAGATTGAGAAGCAGATCGCTGAGTTGGAACGGCAGTATCAAGACATAGTGCAGAAATATCAGACGGCCATTGAACGTCAGAAGATGGAGTTACAGCAATATGAGCAAGACAGACAGGCACTCGTCAATAATAGGGAGCGTGAGTTCAACAATCACCAGACCCTACGTCTGCAAGAGCAGGCCAAGGCCCTGAAAGAGATAGATGATGAGTTTGCCGAACGTTTTGACATTATGGCAAGGCAGATGGCTGAACTGAAGGAAACAGAGCATAAGCTTGAGCTGAAAAAGAAAGATGCAGCCATCAGCGAACCATTCAAGAAAGAAATAGATGAGTGTCGTCAGAATATCGAGGCTATCCAGAAAAAGGTCGAGACTCTTTCTAAGGAGAATGTTGAGAGGAAGCACCAGATGGAATCTCTGCGTAAAGAGGCTGAGATTGAGGTGCTAAAGCTTAAAGGCAGCTATTCAGAGCCATTGAAGGACATTCAGGCGACGATTGACGAACTGACGAAGCAGATTGCAGCCGAGAATGAACTATTGGAACGGGCGAAAGGCTCATTCTGCGAATGGCTTGATGAAAATGTACCTGACTGGGCTGAGACTATCGGTAAAGTGGCCGATGAGCGAAGAATCCTTTACCATACAGCACTCTCACCGCAACTTAGCAATCAAACTGATGGTAGTCTGTTCGGAGTGAACATAGATTTGTCGGAGATAGAAACAAGTGTACGCACGCCACAACAGATAGAAGCCGCTCGGAATGATTTGGCTAATCAGCAGAATCAAGCAAAGAAACAGTTATCTGAACTGTTGGCAAAACAGGACGAGGGAATACGTCAGATAGAAGGACACTATGCCGCCAAGATTAAGGAACTGCGTGAAACATTTGGTACAACAGAACAGTTGCTTCAGACTCTGCCCGGTCAACAGAAACGAGCAGAGTTGTTGTTGGAAGATTTGAACGAGAAACAGCAAAGGGAACGCGATAGATTAACAAAAGAATTGGAGCTTCAAAAGGGAGATGTGTTAGTAGCTCAAAGCGACCTCCAAAAGCAACAGGAGGCTCTGGCAGGTAAGAAGACAGCCCGCATCCGACAGATGGAGAAGAAATATCGTGACGAGGAGAAAGAAGAATGCACGGCATTAGAAACCTTCAAGACTGAGACATCTGCGGCCATCGAGCAGCAAACGAAAGAGACCAACCTGCGAATTGCATCGATAGAGGCAGCGCAGAATAAAGACTTGAAGGATGGCGGTGCAGACACCGAACTAATTAATAGCTGTAAGCAGCGCAAGCAAGGAATAGAGAGCTTGCTCAAGAAGATTAAGGAAAACAGCGAGACAATTGCAAATTATAAACTTCATCGTGAAGAGCTATTCCTCCGAGAGCCTGAGTTTCAACGAGACAAGCACAAGTTTGAGACAGAACGCGATAATCTGGAAACAAAATATCAGCAGAGGAAAGCGAAATATGAAGGAGAGAAAAAGCAGCAAGAATCGCATTTAGATCAGAAACGCAAACAAGTTGAGGACATGGAGAAGGGCCAGGAAGAAGCCCGCGACTTTATGGAAAGTGAGACTTGCCCTGCAATCATTCGCGAGGTAATGGCTATTCCCACCAAAGAAGGTTGCAGCGCAATTGTGGGGAGGCTGATGCGTACACAGAATGAGCTCGGACAGTCAGAAAACCGCCTGAAAGAAACGATTAACAGTTTCCGACGCAATTTCTCAGAGCGAAACACATTCAAGTTCCCACTACTGCTTGATTCGTCTGCCGACTATATGGCATACGCCCAAAGCGTGGATGATTTTGTTTCTAACAACAAAATCCTTGAGTTTGAACAGCTCACAAGCAATGTCTATATTGACATCTTGTCGAGAGTGTCACGCGATTTTGGCGACCTCGTTGTTCGTGAATCGGAGATACAGAAGGTCATTCGCGAGGTTAACTACGATTTCACGCAAAAGACCTTTGCTGGAGTTATTCGTGGCATAGAGTTGAAATTGGAACGAAGCAGCCAACCTATCATATTACAACTCCAGAACATCCATGAGTTTTGGAAAGAAAACCATTTGGAGTTAGGTCAACTCAATCTCTTTTCTACCGACAACCGAACGGAAGCTAACAAAGCGGCCGTAAAGTATCTCGAACGGTTGACAGAAGAGTTGAACCACTCTGCAGAGTTGGACGAGCTGAAATTGTCGGACACTTTTATGCTGAAATTCAAGATTGAGGAGAACGACAATTCCACCGGATGGATAGACAACATCAAGATGGTAGGTTCTGATGGTACAGACATCCTCGTAAAAGCCATCATCAACATCCTGCTCATCAATGTGTTCAAACAGCGAGTGTCAAAGCGGACAGGCGATTTCCGCATCCATTGCATGATGGACGAGATTGGGAAATTGGCCGACGAGAACATTCAAGGCATACTCGACTTTGCCAACCAACGTAACATCTTTGTGGTCAACTCTTCTCCAAAATCACATCGCCCTTTGTCGTATCGAAGGCTCTATCTGCTGAGTAAGGATGAGGCTACCAGCAATACAATCATTCAACCCATATTATCCACCAAACAGGCAGAACTGCTATGAAACTGACTTTGGCGTTAGTACAGAAGTTGCGAAGGCTTGCGAACGGCGAGACCATTCCGGCAAGCCAGTTGCGCGGCGAATGGGTTGATGAGCTCATCCAGGAGCAGATTCTTCAACCGGAGACGCATGGAACGAAACGCAGTTACCGTGTGGACAATGTGACGGCTTTTCTGTTGGCGTTGACAAAATATCACGAAGCCTTGGCTGATTTGGACAAGGCAGAACAGCTATTCGCAGGTCATTCTGACAGGGCAGATCAGGCTGCTATAGGTGGGAACTCGAAACTGATGGCCCAACGTTCCTGTCCTGGGTTCCTGGTCAATAGCTATTCACCAATAGACTGCACGCTGCATGGCTCCAGATTCCGGGTGTGTCCACCCGAGGGTAGTTTCGTGTATATAGCCGACTGGCAATCGTTTGCCATACCCTCAGACACACTTGTTGTCATCATAGAAAACATGGAGAACTTCCGTAGCATCCGTCAGCAACAGGGGCTTTTTCAGACGCAAATGAGTAATGACGAGCATAAAATTCTGTTTGTGTCACGCTATCCACAATCTGCCGATTTGCGACTTTGGTTGTGCTCTATCCCTAACCGATGCCTGCATTTCGGTGATTTCGACTTGGCTGGAATTCATATTTTCCAAAGCGAGATACAGAAGTATCTGGGTAGCCGTTCATCTTTCCTCATACCAGATGATATTGAGAACAGATTGAAGTCCGGTTCCCGCCAGCGTTACGATGCTCAGTATCAGCGTTTCCACCATTTGGAGGCATTCAAGGATGATAGGTTACAATGGCTTATCAATCTTATACATAAGTACAGACGCGGCTATGATCAAGAGGGATATATTACTTGATAAATGTTACGTTTGAATTGGAGAGAAAAGAAGCAATAGCAACAGGAACAAAAACGTTATAAGACATATGAGACTACCAATTAACATAGAAGAATTGCTCGGTGGACGGGCTGTGGAGGGTGACCGCATAGAGTATAAGACAGGATGGAATCCGGATGCTATCTACCGTAGCGTGTGTGCTTTTGCCAACGACTTCGACGAGACGGGTGGCGGTTATATCGTTGTGGGTGTGAAGGAGGTGAACGGCCGTCCTGTTCGTCCCGTCATCGGAATCGACCCCAATCAGATTGAGCCTATCGAGAAAGACATGGTGGGATTCAACAACCTGATGCAGCCTTACTATCAGCCGCGGTTGTATATCGAGGAGGTCGACGAGAAGACGATTCTGATCATCAAGGTGTCGGCTGGCGAACGTCGCCCTTACAAGGTGCCAGACCAAATCACCGCCAGGCAGAAGACATACAACTACTACATCCGATATAACAGTAGCAGCATTGTGCCCAAGGGTGAATATGAGCGCGAATTGATAAACCTGGCAAACCGTACGCCGTTTGACGACCGAGGGAACGACCAGATAATGCTGAAGGACATCTCGCCGCTGTTGCTACACGACTATCTGGTGAAGGTGAAAAGTAGCCTTGCTAACGAATCGTTGACGGAGAACATGGAATCGGTGTTGGAGCAGATGGAACTGCTGGAGCCAACGCCCGAGGGATATAACATCAAAAACGTGGCTGCTATGATGTTCTCAGAGCGACCAGACCGTTTCTTCAAGCAATCGCAGGTAGACATTGTTGTGTTTCCCGAAGGACGAGAGAAGAATCCCAACAACATGATTGAAGTAGAACCTATCAGGGCAGTGTGCCGATGATGATAGAGAAGACATTGAGTTACCTGAGCACCAATGTCATCAAGAAACAGATACTGAAGCCCAAAGACCGCGAGGAGTCGGACAAGTTCTACAACTATCCGTATCAGGCATTGGAAGAAACTGTCGTCAATAGCCTGTATCACAGAGACTGGACGATTAGGGAGCCGGTAGAGATAACCATTGAGCCGAACAGAATATCGATTCTAAATTTCTCTGGACCTAATCACACCATTCCGATGGAGGCCATTCGGGAGGGTAAGTCTCTCCGTTCACGCAGGTATCGCAACCGCAGATTAGGTGAATTCCTGAAAGAACTGGATCTGACAGAAGGAAGGGCGACAGGAATCCCTACGGTGCAGGAAGAACTTGAAGCTAATGGCTCGCCCAGAGCGACTATCGAGACTGACGAAGAGAGGACGTACTTCCTGATAGACATTCCTTGCCATCCTTATTTCGCCAAGAAAGAGATGGAAATAGACACCAGTGGCGTAAAAGAAGATGCCGAAAGTGGCGTAAAAGGTGGCGCAAAAGGTGGCGCAAAAGAACTGTCTGAAATTCAGGAGGTTATTGTAAAAGAAATGCTATTCGACCCGTCTATCACGACTAGTGAAATGGCGCAAAAGACTGGCATAAAGTTCAGAACCCTCCAACGACATATCTCTCAGCTTCAGGCAATGGGGGTTGTTGTCCGAAAAGATGGTCGAAAAGATGGTTATTGGGAAGTCGTAAAAAAACAAATAGTCTTCTGATACAATGCCAGCTATTATTACAGATACATTCGACTATGACGATATAGTCAGGGTGCTTGACCTTGATGAAGCATTCGTGCATCATCAGATTGATGCGCTTCAGCCGAAGTATTGGCGTGTTGTGATAAAGACGAAACCCAAGGGGCTGAAGATTTTTGCGCCTGTGATGGTGAGCGGCAACAGGGGCATCGACTATCTGATATACATGCTGAGCCGAGACTGGCAGATAACAAAGAAGCAGCGGTTGCTCGACTATATGCATTTCGGAGTGTATCGCCAGACGGACGGCTTTCACCTCGTAGGTTTCATGTATCTTGATTCCAATCCTTTGGCAAAGCCAGAGAAGGCATTCTTTACGCCTCACTTCTTTGATCGGTACAGAGAGAGAACGGGCTTGCCAATGGATATGCCAAAGATGGAGGTGATGAAGGATTGGAACATGAAGAATCTGCATCTCAATTCGGATGCACAAGGCAATGAGAAATACCCCGATGGCATCTTCTGCGCCTATCCAAGTGGTGTCGCCTTAGGGAGAGAACTGCCTGACGGTAATAGCGAGATGAAGACTTTTGTCACCTATGATATGCTGCGAGGAGAGCAAATTGAGAAAGGTGAAAACCAAAGCAGAACTGCCAAAATGCAGGAAGAGGAAGGTTTCAGAAACTGTAAAGAGATAGTAGATAAACTTGTAAAATATGGCATACACATATAAATATCCAAGACCTGCAGTTACAGCAGACTGCATCGTGATAACGAGGGAGGCAGAGCCGAAG
>CACXTX010000075.1 GCA_902770635.1 uncultured Prevotellaceae bacterium
GACCGCCCTCGTTCACGAAGTCCGCATCCACGACACCCTCCTCCTTCATGCACTCATGGAATATCAGCATCGTGCGCTCGTCAGCCTCCACAGGAGACTCTACGATGGCTGAGGGATGAGGGTTGATGGCTGAGGGATGAGGGTTGATGGCTGATGGTTTTTCACTTACATCATCCATCTTACTTCTTCCATCATACTTCACCTTTGCCGCATGCAGTTCGTCGCTGAACATCAGTTCCTCGTCGATATACAGGATATACTCCCTACAAGGCAGGTAGATGGCCCTCTCCAGCTCATGTACCGCTTTGTCGTACTCCACGTCACCCATCTCATGGCTAAGCCAAGCCTGAGCCGTCTGACGGTCCATACCCTCGGGAATGTCGAACAGTACATGACCACCCGTGCCACTCACCGAACGGTTCACCATATTGATGCCCAGTTCACGCTCACGTCCCATCAGCGTCTTGGCATACAACTCCGGGAAGTCCTCGCAGCCGTCCAGGTCTATGATGCACTTGCCCGAATCCACAGGCTCGCCCTCGTTGCTCTTATAAGCCTTGTTGAAGTGCGCATGAGGCGTGTAGAAAGTGGCTCCCAGCTTTATTTCGGCCTTCTTCGTCTTATAGTCCTCCTGGCTCATGTCACCACGCCTCTTGGCTTCCAGGATGTCAGCCAGCTCGGCACAGATACGACCAGTCTTCTCTGAGTCCACCCGCTTCCAGAAACCCTCGACCGTGGCGGGCACGGTCTTGGGCTTCTTGATGTTATCTCCTAAATCAAATCTAGACATACTCTTAAACTTTTAAGCGTTATCAATAATGTAATCATCCACCACGGCCTGCTTAGCTTGGTCTTTGTCCCTTTCCATTGCCGACAGCATACGTCCTGTACCCATGCTCAGAGGCAGTTTCTCACGCCAAAGGAGATGCTTCTCCGATTTCCACACGCTTCCGTAGTCCGTATCGCCCACCTTGTTATAGCTGGTGTACTTCGAAGCCTTTCGGTTCCACAGTTTCAGGGTTAACACATGGGTCTTCTTGTCGATAAACAGTCTGCCCTCGAACGATTCTCCTCTCAACAGTCCGGCGATAATAGCCAGAAAATTCGGTATATAAATAAATTTTTTCATAATCTTGTCGTTTTGTGTGAGTGTCAGGAGAAAGCGAAAGTTTTAGTTTGAGCTCAATTATACCGGTTACGTTTCCTCCGCTCACACCTTCGACCCGATTAATGATTAAAGTGCCTGAATGTCAGTAATGTAGAACATATTCTCGTGACGGTCGTTGTTGTCGCCCCACGTGCGATGTTTCCAATAGCCCTTTACCACGTAGGGCACATTCTGCTGATACTGCGTATCGCGGTTCTTCGAAGCCTGATCGCCCGTCATCTCGCCGTAGAAGGTGTCACTGTTGTACTGGCGCTCAGCGTAAGGTCGCGCCTCTTGAATCATTACTAAAAGTTCCATAATTTTTAAAATTTAGTTTGTGAAATAATAATCAATTCTCAATTCTCAATTCTCAATTCTCAATTCTCAATTATCCAATTACCACCTCTTTAGTCTCTATGTCCCTGACCACCCCCGACTTCCTTCCGGCGTTCTCCACCCCCAAGCCCATCTGCCAATGCTCGCAAACGTCTTGGGCATCTACCTTCTCACCGCTAAGGCTACAGACTCGCTTGCCGGTGTATGTGTACTTCTTCAGGTAGCACGAGGCGCAACACTGCTTATAGCGTATTCCGAACTGGTTTCGCATGCCTCTGTTTTCTTCCCGTGCCATAATCTATACCTCCTTGCTTAATTCCTTAATCGCCCTTTTCTGCTCACGAACCTGTTTTCTCAGCTCTTCGATGGTGTCTTTCAACTGGTTCACCTCTGCCTGGAGCTTCGTCACAGCACCACCGTTCTTGACGGCCTCTATCAGTGTCCTGATCTCCTCCTTCGTCATGGCTCTCTCACGGTTCATGCCAACATGGACGAACAACCCTTCCAGCAAGGCCATTGGCGAGTAGTACATAAAGTTCTCCTTCTCCAAGTCCACCGTGTATCCGTTAGGCAATGTTGTCACCCGAATGGCGATGCGCTCTTTTTTCATTTCAATTTTCTGTCTCATCATCTTTACTATTTTTTAATTGGTAAATAAATTCTGTTTCCGTTGTTTTCTGAGTGCAAATTTCGGAAATAAAACAATGCAAAATATGCCTTTTTTCGCTTTGTCAAGGCCCACTATACGCCACTATACGTACAGCCTATTTTCACTATACGCACTATACGCACAGCCTACTTTAGGACACAAAAAAAGCGAGCAGAAATCAATCTGTTCGCTTAATATCATTCCTATTTTGACTGCTAAATCGTCTTCAGCCGCTTATATACATCAATTATAATCTGGACATTCGCAGCATAACGGTTCTTGTCGCCATTAAAACTGTTCTTCCAAACGGTAATCTCATTCAATGGCGGCAACCTCTTACTATCCATATACCATGCACTGGCTTCCCTGCCCAACAGCTGTGTGTAGTTGTGGTATCTAGCTTCGCCCTCCTTCGTCACATCAATCTTCGTCAGCAGGTCAGGCACCAAAGCCTCCATATCGGCAAAGAAGTCAGCATAGCCGCCCATAACCGCCAATTGCTGTTTATAATATCGGTAGCCTGCATATATGCAGAACCACCCACGCCCACTGGTGGTGTCTATCTGTTGCACCACCTCCTTCAACATTGCTATCAGTTTAGGCTGTTTCTCTTCAGAGCCAAACGCCACCATGTCGAAGAAATGCAACTGTCGAGGCACAAACACCTCCTCAACTTCTGCCTCCTCCGTCTTCGTCCCTTTAGGAGCCTCAACCAGCGTTTGGAACGTGGCACCCGTTTGGTCACAGCCTATATTTACAACGCCATATACCACGACAGGCTTCTGCGGATTCTCTTGTTTGTTATTTTCCATCTTGCGCCTCCTCATTGTTCTTTCTGCTCTCAATCTCAGCAATCGTGCGCTCCACCACTTCCTGCAACTGATAGGTTGCCACACCCAACGGTTTCTGAATATCCTGTAGCGACCACTCCACTATGGTTTTCTTTGCCGTCTTGCAAATCAGCAAACCAACCGACGGATTGTCATCCTTGCCTCGCAATAGTTTGTCTGCAGCCGTCACATAGAAGTTCAGCTTTCCTGCAAACTCAGGCATGAACTTCACCGCTTTCAATTCCACGATGACATACCGCCGCTGAGGAATATGGTAGAACAGCAAGTCAGGAAAGAATGCCGATTCATCGTCTATACGCAGTTCCTGTTGACGTCCCAGATAAGCAAAGCCACGACCCAACTCCAAAAGGAATTGCGTCACGTTCTTAGCCAACGCCTCTTCAAGATCCTTTTCCTCCTCAACATCCTCAGCAGAGATAAAACTCAGGTTATACTTGTTCTTCAGCAGCTCCTTTGCCAATTGACTTTGAGGGGCAGGCAGCGTCGCATCAAAGTTTGTGATAGCCTTGCCCTGAGTCTGATAGAGGCGGTCAGTCATTTTGTCCTCCAAACGGCTACGGCTCCATCCCTCATCCGTTATGCGTTTGATATAGAACAGCGCTTCGTCGAGTGACTCACTTTTAGAAACAATATACACATGGTGAGTCCAAGGTACTTTTCCAAATAATGATGGCATCTCCAAAAGGCCAGCAGTCTGCTGGCTTTTTTCCTCAGGCTTCATTTCGTCACCAACTTGGTGACCTTTTTCGTTTTCCAAAAGGCCAACAACTTGCTGGCCTTTTATAATCCGCTCATAATAAAACAGATACCATCGCTTCATGTCTTTTACGTTGGAGTACGAGAAGCCCTTCTCGTTAGGGAAAGCCTGACGCATATCCAGCGCAAACTGCTTCACCACACCTGTGCCCCACTTCTGCTCTGCACGCATCCTGACCAGGTCTCGCCCTATGCTCCAGTAAAACTCTAGCATCGTAGTGTTCACCCTGACAGAGGCCTTTATCTGACTTTGACGGTATCGCACTTTCACGTCCGCCAACCAAGCCACATATTCCTTGTCTGCCAGCATCCCGTCGCGATAAACAAAGGATGGCATGATCTCTTCTTGCTCTATATCTTTATTCTTTTCTTCCATAATCTACCTTATTATCTTAACGTCCTCATCTGCCTTTTTATTGCTTTCCAGCATTGACTGTTCTTCAGATGCGCCAGCACCAGGGAGATAGGTTTTGAAGTCTGAGTTCTTTTGGTCACAACCCAAGTTAGTCGTACTGCCAGGCTGAGGATAGACGGTAAACTCATTCGTTTTCTTGTTAGCCGCCTTCTCTACAGCATCAGCAAGTTTATCCTGCTTCTGTTCCTGTTTGTCTTGCTGTTCCTTCACCATAGAAAACATCTTTTCCTGAACCTGAGCACTGCGTTGACTCCAAGCAGTACCTCGCAACAGATTGTCGGCTTGTTCTAAAGCTCTTTGCTGCAAATCGAACGATGGGAAACGCAGGATACAATGCTCGATGGTATCAAGGTCGATGGCCTGTCCTGACGCTTTCATCTCTGTTAGCAAAGAGGTAACGATGCCTATTTTCTTTCCAGCCTTTTCTTCTTCATCCTCCGTCTGGCGTACACCCTCCCATAGTCTTTTCAGCAAGGGATGGCCCTGAGTTGCTTCTGCCAATGCAGTACAATACGCATGATAAGGACTCTCTTTCGTGGGACGGAACATAGCCACCATCATATACATCAGAATCATTAGTGTCAAAAATGATGAACGCTCGCCGTATTTCTCAGTCAGTTCCTCTTTCAATATCTCCACAAACGTCTGAGGACGCTTAGATGCCAACAATGGTTTCCATCTTGTTGCTGCCTCATCCCACAGTTCAGCAGGACTAGGCTCATTGTATTCCGTCGTTATCTCTTTTAACGTCGCATACATATCGCAGAACAACTGCTCTTCCAACAGCTGCATTGTCCTTTCGCGACAACGTTTTGAATCCAAGCGCTCGTACATAAATTATGCGTAAACAATCTGAATCTTATCAAGGAAATCCACAATAGCTTGCCACTTACGTGGTATCAGTTCTTTCTCTTCCAAGCCCTTTAGTGCCAGATCAGAAAGTTCCTCCTGAACTATCGTTTCCAGTCCTATCTTTCTCCACTTGCGGGCACCTTTAGGACGCATCATGATTACCTTACCACTGGCACTCGCAGCCTTGATCATCGACTCCAGAATCAGGTCACCCTTTTGCAAAATGGCCTTTTCTTTAGGCGGTGCAGTAATGGTGGTCTTCGGTTCAGTATTCGTTCTGCGAGCCAGCTCTGTGTAGTATTCGCCCACCATGTCTGAAATCTCTGGTAGGTTGGGATATGGAAACTTGAACGTCACAGAGGCAATGCCCTGGTCATACTCACTAACTACGTCCCAGAACTCACGAGTACGATACTTCGCATTAATCTGCACTTGCAGACGCTTGCTCCACAGGCGACGGTTGAACGTCTCTTCCATGATGTGTGCCACCGTCTGCGTCTCGCTGAAAGCCTGTGGACGATTCTCAATAGCGATAATCTGCTTGTCCTTGCGATTGTCAATAATCACATAGAGGCTGGGATTGTCCTCCTCCGTCCAGCGGTTAAAGTCCTTCTCATGCACCTGCTGTGTCGTGTTAGCCAGTCGCATCACTACGATTCTGTCACTCTGCGCCACAATCATGTGCTCAAACTGCTTACTCTCGCCGTCACCATTATTACGTGACCTTGAAAACCTCAGTTTGCTCTCAGCCTTAAACAACTCACCCAGCAGTTCCTGCTTCATTGCCAGCGACTCGTCCACCTTCACCTCAGGCGAAAAAATATCTGGCTCCTGTGGCTCGTTGATGGGCTTGAATAAGTAAGTGTATATTGTAAATCGTATCATATCTTATCTATTTCCAAATACTTTATTATAACTGTCTTTTATCTCTTCACTTTCTACAGGATGTGCTAATCCTAATTTCTTTAGCCTACAATGGATGGCATATTCTGACCTGCCAAACTCTTTGGCGAGTTCATTTATTCCTACGCCTTGATATAGTAACGTCCAAAGTCGCTCATCGTCTTCCTTGCTCCATTTCTTCCATCTGTTTTCTTTTCCTCCAGAAAGATTTGATGATTTCTCGAATTGAGGCTTCTCATCAGTAGAGTAGCTTTGCTTACTGGGAATTACGCCCCTCACACCACCTTTGGGATTAGGCACGTCACCCTTGTATCTTGGAATCAGGTGCATGTGGCAATGGAATACACTCTGGCCTGCATGTTCGCCAACATTGATGCCAACATTGTAGCCATCAGGATGGAATCGTTCGTCAACCTTCTGCTTTACGTATTGCAGCATTACATTCATCGCTTCGCGCTCATGGTTGGTGAGGTCGAAGTAGGAAGCAACGTGGCGTTTAGGAATAATGAGTGCATGACCTGGCGATACAGGATATCCATCGTAGAAAGCTACACAGGTAGCAGTTTCACAGATAATCTCAACACGCCGTGAGAGTCGGCAAAAGGGACACGTCTCGCCTTCCTTGCGAGGCAATTTGTTGAAGTGGTTGTACTGGTACAGTTCGTAAGTCTTATTGCACACAAGGCTCGTAAACGGCAGGCGTACATTGCATTGATAGGTGTATTGTTTATGGATGGCGTGAAGTCGGAAACCTTCTTCTGTCAGGTCGCGACGCACAGCAAAGAATGCCGTTCCCTTTGGTGAAAGCAGGTTGGTGACATTCATTAAAACCTCTGCTTGTGCATAAGGCTCTAGCACATTCAGCACATACTGACAGATAATCGTATCGAACTTACCCTCAGGAAAATCTGGACGATAATAGTAGTCGTAGCCAGTAATATCGAAACCCTGTCGCTTTAACTCGTCTGTATCAAAACCAAAGCCACAACCAAAATCAAGTATTCTGCCTTTCAGCAGATTGTGCTGCAGAAGGTAGCGTGTAGGTACTGACAAGTCAGTTCGTTTGATAGCCGTCAGATATGGATGATTGTTTTTCTCTGGTTCCATAGCATTCAGTATTTCCACGTCTCAAAGCCCATATTGAGGGCGATTTGATTGATGGGGTTAAACGTCCTTTCGTACAACTCACGAAAATGTACATCGTCCATATTAGCCAGTTCTCTTGCCGTGTAGCCAAGCGAAATAAAGTCCTCCAGCACTCTTGGTTCCTTGTCGGCATTGAGAATGAGTTGCAGGGAATGATGCTGCAAAGCAGCCAACTTAGGCAGATAGAAATCCAACTCAGGCAGCTTGTTGCTCTTCGATGAGTTAATGCTTCCATCAGACGGAATCAGATTCCATAGCAGGTCATGCGAAACGAAACTCCAAGGAATGAAATGGTCGAGATCATAGTCACCAGGATGCAACTCAGCATTTGTATAGATACAACGAATAGGACCGCCGATGTTCATCACCATGTCCCAATAGTTGTGTTGCTTCGTCAGCGAATTTCGCACTTCAGGACGAATCAACTTATTGGGAATGGCTGGCACGTTAGGATTACGTACTTGCAGGAACAGCGTTAAATTCCAGTAGGCGAAGTCAACCAGAATGTTGTAATGAGTATGCAGATAAGCATCCCAAGCCGGATTCAGTTCGATGTGGAATTCTTTGCCCTCTTTGTGCAGGGCATAGAGGCAACCATTCTCAAACGTCTGCGAACGGCGCACCATATCCCTGTCGTCAGACGTATCAATCCAAGGACGAAGGAAACGATATGGGACATTCTGCGAAAGAACATTCAGCTTACTCCTAATCTTTCTATCATCCAACCTTTCCTTCAGCCCATTGATGATGTAATCTGTACTGGCATCGATAGGAATTTGCGTGATATTATGCAACTCCATCACAATGTCAAACAGGGAATCCAACTTACCAAACGAAAGGCGGAAATAATGCACAGGATACCAAGCATTAGCCACCATGCGAATCAAAATGTCGCTGACATCAATCTTCAGGTTGTTCGTCTTAGCATGAATCTGCATAATCGATACAAACCAGAAGAATTTGTATGTCGCTACCGTATTGCCGAAAATCTTCCCAAGACGGTTAGTGGTCAATATGTCGGATTGAGGTACCTGCACTATATGTCGTTTTAAATAAGCAGCGCATCTTTAAGCTCCACGAGCCAACACGCCATATTAGGCTACAAATTTACGATTTATTTCTGATATAAATAACGATTTGCTACGATTTTATACATTATTTAATAAAAGAGGGCTATTGGGCACCATAATTCTTCAACTGCTTGTGTATAATTCACTATTATTATTCAGGAAATAAAGAAAAACCACAAAATCGGCTATCGTATCAGAAAAAGTTCCTATCTTTGCAGCATATTTGCAGCATAGAAGTAAGATTAGTATATGATGAACTATCATAAGAATGCACTGATTATTGGCAATGGTTTTGATTTAGACCTTGGTCTCGAAACAAAATTTTCAAATTTCGCCAATGCTAAAGACTATTGGCCAGAAAACGACGGCTCGAAGTTGAGCATTTATTTGGACTCTAAAAAGTCTATAGAAAAATGGTTCGACTTGGAAGGTGAATTGCGCGAATATGCTACAGGAGGTTCAAATTCTTTTGAAAATATCAAGGCGGAAAACAAAGAAGAAATAACTGCAGACTTTGCATATTTTGAAAAATTGCGTATAGGACTGATGGGGTATCTTATAGAAGAGGAAAAGAAAAGGATCAAAGAAAACTCTGTAGCTGCAAGGGTCATAAAAGGCATATCTGAGAATTCTAATTTTGAATATGTATATACTCTGAACTATACGGATTTAAATGGTATTGCGCGTAAGTTAGGCATTAACAATTCTGGCGAAATCCATTATCTACATGGTAGTCTTGCTAACAAAGACATCATTATCGGCATCGACGATATCAGATTGACTGATGAATACAAAAATTGGCGGAAGGCCAGAAGCGAGCATTACAAACCTCATAACATCTTTGCAGATTTAGACGCTTCGAAGGAAATCGTCTTTTTTGGCGTATCCTTTGGATGGATAGACTACAAGTACTTCAAACAGTTCTTCGCAAAAGTGTCAACTCCTGTTGAAGAGCCTATACAAGAAAAGGATAGAAAATTTATTACCATTTTTACATACGACGTGTAACAGGGTGACAGGCACGGTGTGATTCGCGGCATCAGCAGGTGAGCCTGATCCGACAGCCTGTACCTTGTGGCACGCGCCTTACCTTCCACCACTACATCGCCCTTGACCACAGCCGCCGCAAGCAGACGCTTCATGGTGGCATCACTCCCCTCGAAAGCCGTGCCACGGGCTATCTCATCGCGCGATGACAGCGGATGATAATGCAGAAACTGCAAGATGTCTCTTGATATATCCATATCTTTACGTTCTTCAATCGGTGCAAAGATACGAATAAATGAGCAAAAAAACAAATGATTTTGAGTTTTTCGAATGGGAGTATCTTCGAGTATCAGCTCAAAGATACGGATAATTTTTGGATTATCGGCTCATTCTGAGCTAAAAATCACATTTCGTAGCATTATTTTTGAGCCGATACTAGGATTTGTTACATCTTCCATCTGTTGTCACCCTCTGTGTCTTTGAACGAGTGTAATCAGGGGTCGCGAACGAGGGAATGTTTCAGATGTCAGATTTCAGTTTTTATTTTGGCACCCCCTACATGGCCTTCATCGGGGGATGGAATAGATGTATAAAAATATTATATATATATATTATATAATTTTATATATATTATAATATATATAAAATCTT
>CACXTX010000076.1 GCA_902770635.1 uncultured Prevotellaceae bacterium
TCATGTCCATGATTGATATGGATATGACGATAGTAGTTGTCGTGTCCCTCCTGACTCTCAAAGATATGAATCACCTCACGCAGCAATTCAGGCAATCCCCTACCCGTCTTAAACGACGTGGGCACCATCGGCATACCCAACAACGAGCTCAGCGTATCAATGGACAAGTGGTCACCTCGGCGCTCCGTCTCGTCAAACATATTCAGCGCACACACCACTCTGAGGTGCATATCCATCAGCTGAGTAGTCAGATACAGGTTACGTTCGATATTCGAAGCATCAAGGACGTTGATAATGACATCAGGGGTATCTTCCAGCAACTGCTTTCTAACATACAACTCCTCTGGAGAATAAGCAGACAGCGAATAGGTGCCAGGCAAGTCAATGAGTTTCAGGTGATAGCCCTCAAAGTCCGCATAGCCCTCTTTGGCATCTACCGTGACACCGCTATAGTTACCCACACGTTCATGGGCACCTGATGCGAAGTTAAAGAGAGAAGTCTTGCCACAATTGGGGTTACCCACCAAAGCCACATTAATGGTATGACGGGCAGAATGTGTAGCATAATGGGCTGTAGTGGCAACATTTTGAGGCTCACTGATTTCTGCAGCCTCACGCTCGTCGTCAGTCACCTCTATCTTCTCGGCCTCCTGGCGTCTCAGACTTACTTCGTACCCCATCACCCGATATTTCACAGGGTCCTGCAACGGAGCACTCTGCAAGACATCCACACGTTGCCCCTTGATGAATCCCATTTCCACAATACGCTTGCGGAAACCACCATGTCCTTTTACCTTTACTATATAGGCTTTATCGCCTGTCTTCAGTTCCGAAAGATTCATACCTTATATAATTTATCTGCAAAAGTAGCAAATAAATTCAACATTAACAACTTTACACCTTAAAATACCGCTACAACTTGCTTTTTCTTCACGTTAAACTTAACGACAATTCTATCTTCCACACCCAAACTGGCTTGATCAAGTCGGATAACATCAAAGGCTTTGATATCTTTTTTATCTACATGGAAACATTCTTCGTCAGCTTTAATATACCATCTCAGCGTATCCGTTTTTGCAGAATCTGCCCGAAGCGTACACACGGCAACCATAGCAGATTCCCTCTGACGATTCGTCTTGCTTTCATGATAGCCAACAATTCCCATAAACACACAGAATATCAGAATGGCACATACTATAGGCTGCAACACAAGTCCCAGGATAAGTCCCTTCCACCGCTTCCAGTTGAAAAGACGAATGGGGATAATGACAGAGGCCATGACAATGATGATGGACAAGGCAAACGCCAACATCAATACGTATATATAATTCTCGTTTATCATCTTACTGGACTTTAAATGATTCGCTCATAGCTGGTTATTTCTTATACTGGATGGCTAACATGGTCAGGTCGTCGCTTTGTTCTGCGTCTCCCACAAACTTCGCCACCTCTTCTCTCATAATGGATATAAACTGCTGAGGGGTACGACTTGCATTCATTGCTGTCTGCTGCATACGCTCCATTCCGAACTGATTATGATGGATGTCCTCAGCCTCATTAAGACCATCAGTATAGAGGAAAATCATAGTACCTGTCTTCATCTCCAGATGCTGACAAGTGAAGTTCCAACCAGGTACGACACCTGCTGGAACATTGGGGTCGCAAGACAGGACAATCACTTCGTCATCCGTCAACAACAACGGCATATCATGCCCAGCATTTGAATAACTGAGATGACCCGTTTGCAAATCGAGCACACCCACAAAGAGGGTAACAAACATATACGTCTCGTTATTGTCGCTCAATGCCTCATTCAGTGCCATTACCATTTTATCCGGGTGGGCAGTATGTGCAGCGATATTCCTGAACACGCTGGCACACCCTTGCCCGACACATCACCAATGCAGAAGAACAATTTCTCATCATGGATAAAGAAATCGTAGAGGTCACCACCAACAGCCTTGGCTGGTGTCACCTGTCCGTAGATGTCAATATCGTTACGATCTGGGAAAGCGGGATAGGTTTTCGGCAACATGCTCATCTGTATGCCGTGGGCTATCTCCAGTTCATTTTCTATCGAGGCTTTAGCCGCCGTTGTCGTTTTCAGGTCTTCCACATAGGTTGCCAACGATTGCTGCATGTTTTCAAACGAGTCGCGCAACTGGTGAATCTCATCGTTGTGCTTGATGGATGGCAGTTGTGTGTCGAAATGACCTTGAGCCACCATATCGGCTGCATCTGCCAACACTTTCAAAGGTTTCGCAGAACGCTTGATGACAAACCTGCAAACCAGGAAGGTCACCTGTATGATGACAAGAACCACCACCAGCATGAATAAACCCACTACCAGTCCCATGAAGTCGAGCACTACCCTGGGAGCAACCACTACCAATATCCAGTCTGTTCCCTTTACAGGTGCATAAAAAAGATAAGAAGGAGTTCTGTTGATCATCATCATATAATCCGTCTCACTATTACTTACCTTTTTTTCCTTCATCTCCTTGATAGCATTCTTGGCCATTCCTTCTTCGTCATCATAATCTTTTACGTGTTGGAAGAAATTACCCTTCATGATGTGCCAAGACTCAGGGTGTGTCAGGTAGGTACCATCCTGCGATAACATATAACTTCTCAGCGGAATCTCTGTTGGAGCTACCAACATAGCATCCTCTGTAAGGCTGTCTTGTTCTTCCAGAAATTCTGTCATGAAGTCGAGTGACAAATCGGCACCCATGACAGCCACAACACGTCCCTGCTGGTCGTGAATAGGTTGAAGAAATGCAACCAGAGGTGTCTTGCCATCATGTCCGTCAATAAAAGGATCTGCCCAATAGGCAGAATCCCTGGTCACTGCCTCTTTAAACCATTTGCTGTTCAGATAGTCACTGACTACATCGCCCAGTCGTTGCACTTGAATCTCCGAACTGTCGTTACGCCAAGCATACGGACAGAATAGGCGTCCCTTCGAGGGATAATAGTTTTCAATAAAGCTGATACCACAACTACGTATATGCTTGTTTTGTTTGACGATACGCTCCACGATAGCCTGCATCTCGTCTGGCTTTGAAAGATTACGTTCTATGTCAAACACGTTGTTATCAGTTGCCACCATCACGTCCGACATCATATCGCTGATATTACGCTCTGCACTTTTCATACTGTTCTTGATCGTGCTTGCTTCGGATTCCAAAAGAACCGAACCAGTGATGTAATAGATAAAGAAGGCTAATGCGGACATCATGATAAACAGCACCAGCATCACCCATTGTGAAAGTCTTGTGGCAAACGAATAGACCTTTTTTTCTTTCTTCATATATAGGCAGTATTATTATAGTTTTTTCACGAAGCGCATCTCACGTAGTATGCGAGCTTGTCGTTTCAGCATATAGCCACTGGGACGGGCAGAGTTGAAACGGCGCGGATTGGGCAGAGAAACGGCAATCAACGCACATTGTGCCTTCGTCAGTTGATTTGCAGTAGTATTAAAATGATGCTCAGCCACCGCATCGGCACCGTAGATGCCATCGCCCATCTCAATAGAATTAAGGTACACCTCCATGATGCGCTCCTTAGACCACATCAGCTCTATCAGGAAAGTAAAATACACCTCGAAACCCTTGCGAACCCACGACCGTCCTGGCCACAGAAAAACATTCTTCGCTGTTTGTTGAGAAATGGTGCTGGCTCCTAACTTGCGCTTTTCGGGATGTTTCATGTTACGCATAGCAGCGTGCTCAATGGCTTTGTAGTCAAAACCGTGATGCTCAAGAAAACGGGCATCCTCCGAAGCCATCACCGCTGTCGGCAGCGAGGGCGATATCTCTTCCAGCGGTACCCAATGGTGGTGCAGCGTCATTGACTTCCCCTCATCCACTTGTTGCGCTAAACGGATGAACATCAGGGGAGTGAAATATACAGGTAGCCAGCGTAGGGCTACAACAGAAAGGATAGTGGAAGCAAAAAAAGCCACCACTATCCACTTAATTGTCTGCTTGATTTTCTGAATCAGCGCATTCATTACTGCAGCTTACCAGCCTCAGCCTGCTGAATCATCTTCTGTGAAGCATACATGTAAACCTCTACACGACGATTCTGCTTACGGCCTGCCTCTGTAGAGTTGTCAGCAACGGGGTTGGTAGAGCCCTGACCCTCAACACTCTTAATCTGAGCGCTGCTAACGCCACAAGACTTCAGATAGTTGTTCACGCTGTTGGCACGGCTTACTGACAAGGGCTGGTTGACAGCATCAGAACCAGTAGAGTCAGTATGACCGATGATGGCAATGTCGCAATCCTTGTTGTTGTTCAGCACCTTGGCAAACTGTACCAGCGAGTTCTTGGCACTTTGAGAGAGGTCAGCCTTACCGGTAGCAAACAGGATACCAGAATCGAAGGTTACCTTCACAGCCTGCAGACCGTTAGCATCAGTTACAGTCTCAACCTGAGCATTGTCCACCTTCTTAGCCTCAGCCTTAGCCTTGTCCATCTTCTTACCGATAATGGCACCAGCACCAGCACCTACAGCACCACCAATAGCAGCACCAACCATTGTATTACCTGCAATAGCACCGATGATACCACCAAGTACGGCACCACCACCGGCACCAATACCTGCACCCTTCTGCGTATTGTTACAAGCACAAATCATACCAACGCAGAGCAACAAAGAAATAATTTTTGTTTTCATACTTTTAGCTTTTAAATTAGTGAAACATATCAATTCTGTTTGCAAAGATACGAAATAATTCATAATTCATAATTCATAATTCATAATTATTTTGTAATTTTGTGCCCAAAATTAAAACATTTAAAGAAAAATATGGCAAAAGAATTAAAAGAATTAACTAAGCGGGCCGAAAATTACAGCCAATGGTATAACGATTTGGTGGTAAAAGCCGACCTTGCTGAACAGAGTGCTGTGCGTGGCTGCATGGTCATCAAGCCTTATGGTTATGCCATTTGGGAGAAGATGCAGCATCAGTTGGATAAGATGTTTAAGGAAACGGGTGCTCAGAACGCCTATTTCCCCCTGCTCATTCCTAAGTCGTTTCTTTCAAGAGAGGCTGAGCACGTAGAAGGTTTCGCCAAGGAGTGTGCTGTGGTGACCCACTACCGTCTGCGCGCCAAGGACGACAAGAGCGGTGTTGAGGTGGATCCCTCTGCCAAGCTCGAAGAGGAGCTGATTGTCCGTCCTACTTCCGAGACGATTATCTGGAACACTTATAAGAACTGGATTCAGTCATGGCGCGACCTGCCCTTGATGTGCAACCAGTGGTGTAACGTGATGCGCTGGGAGATGCGTACCCGTCCTTTCCTCCGCACTTCTGAGTTCCTGTGGCAGGAAGGCCATACGGCTCATGCCACCAAGGAAGAGGCCGAAGAGGAAGCTAAGAAGATGCTGAAGGTCTATGCCCAGTTTGCTGAGGAGTGGATGGCTGTTCCTGTGCTTCAGGGTGTGAAGAGTGAAACAGAGCGTTTTGCCGGAGCCTTGGACACCTACACCATCGAGGCTATGATGCAGGACGGAAAGGCGCTGCAGAGCGGTACCTCACACTTCCTGGGACAGAACTTCGCCAAGGCCTTCGAGGTAACCTACCTTAATAAGGAGAACAAGCCGGAATATGTATGGGCTACCTCTTGGGGTGTTTCTACCCGTCTGATTGGTGCGCTCATCATGACACATAGCGACGATAACGGACTGGTACTGCCTCCACGTCTGGCTCCTATCCAGGTAGTGATTATTCCTATTGCCAACAAGCCTGAGCAGATGGAGATTGTCAACAAGGAGGTACAACCCATCATTGACGAGTTGCGCTCAAAGGGCATCAGCGTCAAGTTTGACGATGCCGACAACAAGCGTCCCGGCTTCAAGTTTGCCGACTATGAGCTGAAGGGTGTTCCTGTTCGCTTGGTACTGGGTGCCCGCGACTTGGAGAACGGCACTATTGAGGTAATGCGTCGTGACACGCTGGAGAAGGAGACCCGCTCTATCGAGGGTATCGCCCAGTATGTTGAACAGTTGTTGGAGGACATCCAGAAGAACATCTTCGAGAAGGCTCGCAAATATCGTGACGAGCACGTCTATGAGTGCGAGAACTACGAGGAGTTCAAGGAGAAGGTGAAGGACGGAGGTTTCTTCCTTTGCCATTGGGACGGTACTGCCGAAACGGAGGCCAGAATCAAGGAGGAAACTCAGGCTACTATCCGTTGCGTGCCCTTCGCTTACGAGCAGACTCCTGGTGTCGATATGGTTACTGGCAAACCTGCCAAGCACCGCGTCATCATAGCAAGAAGCTACTAATTTTAAATTAGAAATTAGTAATTAGTAATGAGTAATTATGATTTGACTTGTCGCTTGATTTGCGCTTGTCAGGTAATCATAATTACTCATTACTCATTTCTCATTACTCATTAATTCAGAACGTATATCCTAATGTGAGGAGTACCTGGTGGCGATTGTTCTTTACGCTGACACCATCAACGACGTTATTGTACTGGGGATCGTAATCTGGAGAATTTCTATTTTCTTCATAGCTCATGAAAGGATAGAAGGTACCCTTGGTTGTGCTGTACTGATATGCCAACGAGATGTTGAAGTGGTCAATGGTATAGCCACCACCTACCGTCAGACGATGGGTATCTTCCCAGTTGGTGAAATCTGTAGCTGAGGAATAGTAAGAACCATTGGAATTAAGCGTACCATCCTTGAAACCATCCTTCTTGAACATAGGGCTGACGTAGTTGTAGCCAATACGCAGGGCTATGTCCTTGTCAGGCTTGAATTCTGCACCCACTTTCACCGTGTGAACACTCTTCAGCGTACGATCAGTATGATCGTTCATCTCCGTGTCGCTGGAAGAATTATCAGAATAGGTACCTGACCAAGCGTCATAGTATCTGCCTGTAATATTGCGGGTGTCCATCGAGGTATAGTCTGCATACTCGTAACTGGCACCAAGGGCAATCTGTGTGCCGATAGTATGACCCAGGCTCAGACCGAACTTCCAAGGGGTATAGAGCTTGAACTTATAGTTGCTGCCATCAGTCCTGAAAGTAGTTTCTGTATCGGAGATGGTTGTCGAGTTCTTAGTGCGTAGCTCATAGAATATAGGAGTAGCCACACTGAGTCCGATGCGGAAAGGCGAAGCTTCAACAGGACGGAAGATGACACCTGCCTTGATATCGAAACCGGTACCCGTAATCTCACGCGAATCTGCTACAACAAGGGGTTCATTGAGAGATGTCCGCTCACCAAAACGCACCATCTCCGTTATCGTCTCACGATACTCGCTGTAACCCTTGTAGTGTACATCATGGATGCCTACTGTCATACCCAGATAGACGCGGTTGTTGATGTTGCCCGAAATGTTTAAATCGTACTCACCAATGTAACCCTTATGGGCACGGTCGAACTTGTAGTCGCTGCTGTTGAAATAGGCATTTTGGAAGAAATTCAACTCCTGAGAGTAAATGTCGTCCAACTGGTTGCATGAAGCATAAGGACGAGTATAATCGGGAACCTCAACTGTCACACCTTCCTGCGTCACCGTCTTCATGGGATAGCACAGGCCATTGCGGTCCTTGGCATAAGTAAGCTTGCTCTGGGAAGCCCTGTCCAAAGGAGCGGCTGCCGACAGTATCATATCGAAGTTGCGGCTCTTGTGAAAGTTGAACGCAAAGTTCAGATACGATGTCTTGTTGGTGCGACAGGCATAGACGAAGCCCACCTGGTCGAACGAGGCATTAGTCTTGTTACCACCAACGGCATTCGAGACATTGGCCTGCGACACCAGACCGAATGAAACATTGATATTTGACTTGCGGAAGAGTCCGATACCTGCAGGGTTGGTAGAAATGGTTGAAATATCAGCACCTAAGGCCTCCATAGCTCCACCCATACCCACATAGCGAGCCGTACCGTTCAGGTCTTCCTGCGCTATCTTCACATTCTCGTATGTCTCCTGGGCTGCTATAGGCATTGTGCCTACGATGAGAGCAGCCATCATGAATAATTTCTTCATAGTTTATTTCAAATTTTAAAATGATCAATTAACGTCCGCGTCCGAAGACTCCACCGCCTCCGCCGCCACCTGAGCGTCCACCGCCTCCGCCGAAGCTACCGCCTCCACCGAAGCTACCGCCACCAGAGCGTCCTCCACCGAAACTACCTCCACTTGAGCGTGTAGAACTACCTCCGAACGTTCCGCGACTCATCGTAGAGCCATTGCCAAAGGAACCTCGACTGTAAGTCACACGTCCACCATTGCTGTAGGATCTGTAGCCTGCAGGAGGATTGCTGCGAATAAGTCGCTGATAGTCGCGGTTCGGACGGTAGTAGCTTCGGGCATAGTAGCGTGGACCGTACCATCCCCAATAGCGGTATGGGCGATAGTAGCCGCCGTAATACCAGGGTGAATACCAACAGCTGTAGTAGCCGTAATAGCCGTAATAGCCATAGTACCAAGGATCGTTCCAATACCAGGGATCATACCAAGTGTAATAGCTGGAATAATACCAAGGCGACGACCAGCGTCCATCGCGATAGCCTTCCCAATAGGCATCAGAGGTCGAGGTATAACCCTCGAATCGGCTCAGGCGCTTGGTGTACTTATAATCGTGTTCATACGCCAAGGTAGAGTCTGGATAGACGCCACGCACGGCTGAGAAGTCAATGATGTCGTTGCCTGCCGAATCGATAGGCTCCACCCTCGACCTCATTCTACGATTATATTCATCCACGCTTCGGTCGCTACCCGAGTAATAGACGTTCTTTGGCATACCATAGGTCTTAGCCTCCTTGGCCACGTTCTCCTTCGAAGGAACGAAGTACATATCGTCGTCCTGTGCCATCATGGTGAGTGGCAAGGCCGCAACTGCTGTAAGTAGGATAAGCTTTTTCATCTTCTTTTGCGTTTAATTATATGTTCACGATGCAAAAATACTGCTAATTTTAATGCAAAAATAGGGAAAAACCCTAAGAACGGATAGGTTTTTCCCTATTTTTTGTAATTTTGTGCTCAAATTTAACATCTCATTATGAAATACTACGAAGTTGAAATGACTATTACGCCCTGTTCGCAGGATGCACGTGACATACTTTCCGCCCTCTCTGCCGAGGCTGGTTTCGAAACTTTCGAGGAGACTCCCACCGGCCTGCTGGCCTATGTGCAGCAGTCGCTCTTTGACCGTGAAGCGCTGGACAACGCCATTGCCGACTTCCCCTTCGAGGGCACCCATATAATATATAAGGTACGCGAAGCGGAGGACAAAGACTGGAACGAGCAATGGGAACAAGAGGGGTTCGAACCCATTGAGGTCAGTAATCGACGAAGTCGCTTTGTACCTTTAGGTCAAAGAAGTAAGAAGGATGATGGAAGATGTGTTATTATTCACGACGGGCGACACTTGCCGTCAGACCTCGGACATCAGACATCAGACATCATCTCCATCGAGATTGATGCTCATCTCGCTTTCGGCACAGGCACTCACGAGACTACCCGCATGCTGTGCTCTACCCTACTCGATATGGATCTTCAGGGCAAGCGCGTCTTGGATTGCGGATGTGGCACAGGCATCCTGGGCATCTGCGCACTCAAGCTGGGAGCCGACTCCTGCGTGGGCTACGATATCGACGAGTGGAGTGCTGACAATACGCGCCACAATGCCGTCATCAACCACGTCGATGAACGCTTGACGTCACTATGTGGCGATAGCTCCGTGCTCAGCGATTATGTCGCTGAGTTCGATGTGGTATTAGCCAACATCAATCGCAACATCCTTTTGGCTGATATGCCCCACTTTGTGCGTGTCATGAAGCCAGGCGCCACCCTCATCCTCAGCGGCTTCTACGAAAGCGACTGCACCCTGCTTGAAAGCAAGGCACAGCAATTAGGCCTGAAGCTCATATCTACCCGTACTGACGGCGATTGGGCCTCGATGGTTTTCCAATAAAAATCACTATCCGCAATGATTTCCCCTAGATTATTTGGATTATTCGGAAATAAGTTC
>CACXTX010000077.1 GCA_902770635.1 uncultured Prevotellaceae bacterium
GATGATGGCCCAGAACGACCAGCTGCGTCGCGACTGGGACGACCAGTACGGCGACCGTATGCAGAAACTGGTGTTCATAGGCCAACATCTGGACAAGGAGCAGCTTGCTGCCGACCTTGACTTCTGTTTAGTGTAACGCTAACTTAACGCCTGCTATCACCCATGCGCCCGGTTGCGGCACGTTGCCGTAATCGACGTATCGGTGACCCGTCAGGTTGTTTCCTTCTATATATATAGAATAGGTGTCTGTTTTCCAGGTCACCTTTCCATCAACTACGGAGTAGGGGTGATAACTTTTTACCTCGCCCTCTGTGCTGGTGTAGGTGCCCATGCGGTCCTGGAACCGGTAGCCTACCGTCACCTCCAACTTCTCCATCGGGCGTATGGTCAACTGCGATGTCACCTTATGGCGCAGGTATTCCAACGAGTATTGCGACTGCAAGTAGGCTTGCTGGTCCTTCGACTGGTGCAGATGACAGTAGGAAATGAGAAATGAGGAATGAGAAGTGAGAAATGAGGCGGAGAGTTCTTCGCCCAGCGTGTTCACCTTCGTGTGGTTCACGCTCTGCCATATCGGGTCGGCTTCACGTGTGTCCATCACCCAGTCAATCATGTTCTTGGCATGATGGTGGAAGACGCTGGCCTTGACGTTCACCCCTCGCGAACTGTATTTCACGCCACCCTCCACGGCTCGCAACTCCTCGGGTTTCAGGTATTTGTCGGCCTTGTGTCCTCCTACGCTGTAGTACAGCTCGGTGAACGAAGGCATGCGCAGCGACTCGTTATACGAGGCATACACCTTCCAGTGGTCGCCTATCCTGTAGCTGGCGTCGATGCCCGGATAGATGGTAAACGGCATCTGGTTCCACGTGTTCTTAATGGCGATGAAGCCTGCGGAGAGCGTGAAGTGGCGAAGCAGGATGTTATGCTCAAGGTGGAACGACAGGTTCGAGCGGTTCAGTCCGTACTGGTAGTCGCGGTCTGTTCCGCTGATGGGTATGGGCTTGTTCAGGGGTTCTCCCAGATTGCCGCTCACAATGTCCTCGTTGCGGAACTCGGCTCCTAAGGCTGTACGGCCTAACAACCAGTCGAAATAGCTGTTCAGGTTGATGCCGAACACGTCGGTGCGGTGATAGTTGAAGGGCACCTTGTCTTCCGACCCTCGGATGAGCTCGAAGCGGTCGTGCGAGCGGTTCCAGTATGTAGCACATTGAACATTGACCATTGACCATTGACCATTGATTTTTAAGGCAGTAAACAGCTTCGTGGTCTTCTCATACTGCTCGTCATATTTAGCACTATAGAACGTGTTCGAGCCGAAACCCTTCATGGACAGTCCTGCATGCCAGTCGATGCGGATGTCTTTTGTGTCGTATCCTCCTTGATAGTACACCTTTCCACCGCTGTAGTCGCTGTTCAGCGCTCCCGACTTGGCACGCTGGTAGCCGTCGCTGCGGGTGTAGCTCGCGGAGAGTTGAGAGGTGAGAGGGGAGAGGGAAGAGGTAAGAGCAATGCGTCCTGCTGCCGACAGATAACCATACGACCCGCCTTCCAACCGTGCCGCTCCTTCCCATTTCTCATTTTTCATTTCCCATTTCTCATTTCTCATTCCTCCTTTCTCATTTCGTCGTGTAACGACGTTAATTGCTCCTACCAGTGACGACGTGCCATACACGCGCCCAGCCGGTCCCTCCAACACCTCGATGCGCTCAACGTCCATCACATCACAAGGCAGGTCGAAGGCATTATGTCCCGTCTGCGGGTCGCAGATGTTGATGCCGTTCAGCAGGATGGTTATCTGCTCGCTTGTACCGCCCCGGATGCTCACGTCCGTCTGAGCACCGATAGGACCGCGCTGGCGCACGTCCACGCCAACCGCCATCTTCAGCAAATCGTTAATACTTTGTACTGGCGCCGCCTGAATCTCCTCGCGGCTCAGTACAGTGACCATTCTTGCGGCTTGCCCCAATGCAAGCGGTGCGCGCGAACCCGTTATCTCGACCCCGTCGAGCGTAGCCTCCTTGTCCGTCTGTTCGTCGTCGCTCGTCTTCTCCGTCTTGGTGCTGATGTCGTCTGTTGCAGCACTGGCACTCTCCAGTGTCGCAACGCTCAGCACGCCGATGGTGACGACGCGTCCCAAACAGGCAAACAGGGCATATCCCTTCCGTGTAAACTGTCGGAAGCGGAGGGCCTTGCGCTGATTGAAAATTGGTTTGTACATATTTTTTTTGTTGTTGAAAAAAAGGCGCAAAAGGAATCGGTTCTTTTGCGCCTTTGTGTGTATGGATAGCTTTACAGCTTGAAGGCCTCTCCAATGACCTTGATCTTGGCAGAGAAAGTCTCAACCAGCGTGGTGCATTCTTTCAGCAACTCGTTCAGGTTTTCAACGACTTTGTTATAGTTGGCCAAGTCTTCTTCCGACAAGTTATCGTACATGCTCTGAGGCTCTTTCTCACCCTTGAACTGAAGGGCCAGTCCTGGCTGATATTCGTTGTGAGAACCCTTCTTGATGGTGAGCAGCGTGCCCGGTGCCTCGATACCTGACGATATCTGAGAAACGGTGAAGTGAACGTACTTGTTCAACTCCTGGGTGTAAGCGTCAACAGCCTCGAATCCAGGCTGAGTGCCATAGAGCTTGCGGATATGGCCAAGGGCGAGCAGGCTCTTTGCCACGTCGTCAATTTTACCGCTGATGACAAGGTCTTCCTCCAACGTGATGGACAAATCATCGATGGACTTACCCTTCAGGGCCTTGACCACCTCGTAGCCGGCAGCAAAGAAAGGACCCATTTCGCGCAGCTGCTTCAACTCGTCGCTGTCAATGTACTCGTCGGTGTATTCTGGCTTCAGACCGTTTGCAACGAAGGCAAGCACCGTCTTGTCGTTGATGCCGATAGAGGCCTCTGCGTTGTACTTGCCGTCCGTACCGTGAGACAGTCGGGCAGCAATCGACTCGTCGCGACCGTTAATCGTAGCAGCCAGCAAGGCGCCTATTGTCCAGTCGTCGCTCTTGATGCTGACGTATTTTGAGCTGGCCAGTGATGCGAGGTCAATCACACCATTCATCACATTACCTTGTATCGTAGTTAAAGATACGTGGAAAGACTTAGGCAACTGAAGGGCAATGGGAAGACTGCCACCAACACGTGTCGGGAAGATGCACAGACCATTTTCGCTCTCTGCACCGAACTTGATTTGGAACTTCGAGCGCTCTGTGGCCGACTTCACAATCTCTACCGTGAAGTCTTCTGCGTCCTCGCTGGAGGTGCACTTGCCGTTCTCGAAAGTCAGATGCAGCTTGTTGAGCGTCTTGTAAGCATCAAGCTGAACGAAGCTCGTCACTTTTGCCAATTCCTCGTCAGTCATGTTGAAACGATCCTTCAGACACTTCTCAACAGCCTTCTTGTCCTGGGCAGAAAGATTCTTCATCTCAATCATCTGGCCACCCGCAACAACCTTCACGAGGAAGGTGCTGATCTGATCCTTCAGGGCATTCTCGTCCAAAGCCTTTAGGAATTCCGTCAAAGACTTGGTAGATGTCATAGCCGACTCAAAACGGACATCCTGAGCAGCTCGGGCAAGTCTCTCGGAAAGAATTTTCTCGAAGACAACACGATCTTTGTTCTTCTCTTCCGTTGTAGGTTTCCCTGTGGGATTATCCTCGGAAGAGCATGATGTTAACATCACTGGACTGCAGATAAGGAGTGCAGTCATCATCCATAAAGTGAATTTTTTCATAATAAATACTTTTTTTCTGAATATATAACCTTGATTTCATCTATACAATCTGCAAATATAATCACTTTTTCCGAAACGTCCAAAGATTTTCAAATAAAATATGCTGCGACAATACGATTTTAATGAATGAATAATTGATAATTTTACCTCAATGGGCTTGTCATATCGAAATAATTATATATATTTGCAGGCAATATGTATAAAAGCTATACCCATATGAAAAGAAGAATGATAGTGGCAATGGCGATGGTGGCAATGAGCCTTACTGCCGTCCATGCACAGATAACGCAGTCGCAACTGAGAACGGGTAGCGATGAGCAATTGTTGAGGGAATGGGTCAAGGTGTTGGCATCAGACGAGTTTGGCGGACGCAAACCCATGACGAGCTACGAAGACAAGACGGTGAACTACCTTGCCAGGCAATTGGAAGAAATAGGTCTGGAGCCTGCCTTTGACGGGAGTTGGTTTCAGCCGTTCAACCTGATTGCGGTTACTGCCAAGCCTCAAGGCAACAAATTCTCCGTAAGGGGTCGCAAAAAGGCTGAGCTGCGCTATCCCGACGATGCTGTGGTATGGACAGCCCGTGCTGCTGAAAAGATTGACGTGAGGCAGGCGGAATACGTGTTCTGCGGTTTTGGCATCCATGCTCCCGAATATGGATGGGACGACTATGCGGGGATTGACGTGAAGGACAAGATCGTCATCGCGATGGTGAACGACCCAGGCTATTACGACAGCCACTTGTTCAGGGGGCGCAACATGACCTATTACGGACGATGGGTCTATAAGTTTGAGGAGGCTCGCCGACAAGGGGCTGCAGGCTGTCTGGTACTCCACAATACGGAGGCTGCCAGCTACGGATGGCATGTCTGCGTGAATGGTCACCTGACGGATAATCTTGCCCTGTATAACCCCGACACGCGAAATGCCGACGAGTTGGCCGTCAAGGGCTGGTTGCACGAGCATGGAGCCAAGAAGCTGTTTGATGCTGCCGGGATGGATATGGACAAGGCGATAGCCGAAGCCAAAAGACCTGGATTCAAGAGCTTCTCGCTGAACGTGAAGGGCGACATCAGGATGCGAGCTACCTATCATATCAAGCAGACAAAAAACGTGGGTGGCATTCTGCGAGGTTCGCAGACGGACGGTGAGGCCGTTGTGCTGAGTGCTCATTGGGACCATCTGGGTATCGGGAAACCCGACGAGCATGGCGACACCATCTATAATGGTGCTGCCGACAATGCCTCGGGTATGGCAGGTGCACTGCTTACAGCCAAGAAGATAAAGGAGTTACCCCAAACCGGCAAAAGCCTTCTCTTCCTCTTCCCCTCGTCGGAGGAGAGCGGACTGTTCGGTTCGGAATACTACTGTGCACATCCCGCCGTAGCGCTGAAAAAGACGGTAGCTTGCCTGAATTTCGAGAGCATAGGTCAGGCAGAACTGACACACGACGTGGTGATACTGGGTGGTGGAGAGAGCGTCCTTGACAAGTATTACACCGCTGCAGCTGCCGCTCAGGGCAGGTATATCTACTTCGACGACGACAACTCCGACGGCTGGTTCTTCCGTTCCGATCATTACAACTTCGTGAAGAAAGGTGTGCCTGCCGTGGTGCTAGAGAACGGACAGCATCCTGTGGATATGAGCAAACCTAACAAATATCCGATGCCGGTATGGTATCACAAGCCGTGCGACGAATATCATGACGACTGGGACGTGAGCGGAACGCTGGCAAATATCAACCTGGTATTTAGCGTAGCCCTGTCGCTGGCTCACTAATCATTGTTGGAACGAGTGGAACAGGTACCAGTCCCCTGTTCCACGCGCGAACCGCCAAAAGATAAGGTGGAAATCTTCCGACTTCCACCTTATCTATCATG
This sequence comes from uncultured Prevotellaceae bacterium, assembly GCA_902770635.1. Taxonomy (GTDB): domain Bacteria; phylum Bacteroidota; class Bacteroidia; order Bacteroidales; family Bacteroidaceae; genus Prevotella. Next base: position 5,619 of record CACXTX010000077.1, read on the forward strand.
GAACAGGTACTTCGATTTATTTGGAGAAGCCCGTCAGCAGTTTGAAGCACTTGTTGATGCGGGCAGCCTGGAAGTCGTAGCTCTGGGTATGTCCTGCCGTCTTCGGGCTGAGATTCTTCTTCGCAAAGATGCGGTCGAGTATTGCCAGTGAGGCTTTCTCGTCGCCTGCAACCTTCACATATTCGTATTCAGGAAGATAGATACGGTTAAAGACGATGGGTTCAGCCATATTCTTCATCTTGATGGTCAGCGTCACGTTGATCTCGGCTGCCGGGAAATAAGCAGGGATGTGCTTAATGTCTATCGTTGCAGTTGAAGTCTTGGGATACCCGTTTTTACCATCATCGTCATAACCAACGATATAGCCACTACTTCCATTATGGTCTGAATTTGGATTAAATTTTTTATCCTCCACGATATAGTCAATATCATAACCAGATTTACCATTTCTGGTATCTGCTCTATTCTCCTCGGCGATATAATATGTAATAGCATAAAGAGGAGCAGATTTTTCCATGTATCCCAGACCGTCTCTCCAGAACGCCATCTGCGGCTCGATAATATAATCGTCTTCCAATCCGGCACCGAAAGTAATCAGTTGTTGATCTATAGACCCTTTCTTTTCATTAAAAAAAGTACCATGCTCTGTTATTGTTACGGTCTTAAGCTCATAGTCGGTTTTGACCTTATCGAAGCTTTTCGGATATTTCAGATCTAATGTTTGTTCTGGAGAATTCTCTGCAGCTGCGAAGTTGAAGACATAGTCGGTTGTTTCATCTCCGTAGTCTTTTGTCCAGCGCACTTGGTCATCCACGATGGTCTTTTTAGCAAGAGCCTCCATTCCCAAAGCAGCTCTGATCGGGTCAACCTCATTCATTGTCAAAGACGAGCGCGCGCCTGCTACTGCGTCCACCTGCATCCACTCTATCTGGTCCTCGGGGAATACGTTCGGATTGAGTACCACCTCTACGCTGCTGGGGTCGAAGAACGACCAGTTGGCAGCATCTACAAGCCAACGGTCCTCTTTGCCAAATCGATCGTCTTTTTTTACGAGTTTTATGACGGTGTTCGCACTATTGATGGTGTATATCTTGGGAGTACTCTTGATGTTCCATATACCTTGACCGAGAGTAGAACCACTATGGAAATCCTTCGTGAAGAATGTCGGCGAAACAATGCCTACAGTGGGTTGCGAGCTCTTGATGGTACCATCGGTGTCGGCAGTACCCTGGGTGTTAATCGAAATGGTTCCTGTAGGTGATGGCTCAGAACTGCCTCCGCCAGAGAAGGTGGATTTCAGACTGGCAGCATTCTTTCCGAACGCTATGCCATTGGTGATACTACCCTTGAGGTCTCCTTTTCTTAGGCTGAGGACGGTTTTACCAAGACTGGTACCGGTCTTGACAACATCACTTATCTTGCCAAACAAGCCCTTTGACTTACTGGCTGAAGCCTTTGTGAAGTCAATAATATCACCCTTGCTCTCAGCTGTAAAGGTGCTGTAGAGTGAGACGTGGCTATTGTCCCACGAGCGCATCTGCAGACGTATCTTCTCAGCATTGGGGTCAATCGTCTCTGAGCGATAGAGCGAGAGATCGACATCGAAAGCCCACCATCCTCCGTTAGGCGTAATAAACCCGTCGTTGCTCATCGTGCTGACATAAGGTGTCATGTAGTCTGCCCATGAGGTGCCGTCCTGCGTCAAGCCGTAAGCATCCTTGGCGCTGACGGTCTTGTCCATCGGTATGCCATAACGCAGATCGTAACGTTCGGCAAGTCCCTGCGTCAGCGTTACCTGCCACAGATGGTCGTTGCCGGCTGAGTAGCCCTGAGGCATATAGTAGAAGAAACGAAGTGTTCCGAGATAATTGTTATATAGGGCGAAGAAGTTGCCGTTAGGCGTGCTACGCAAACCACAGTTGTTGAGAAGCAGTACCCATCCGTTTTCAGGCGTAATGTCGTCGCAGAAATCCATTGGCAGGTTGCTTACTATCGTTCCGTTGTACCAAGGCAGGTTGACTTTGGCGTAACCCTCGTTGCCTCTTTCGTCCTTGATGTCCTTGCTCACACCGTCGTAGATAAAGATGGCTTCCTGCTGGCGCCATTTGTCGGGGGTAAAGTCCTTGTCGTTGATGTTGTAGTCATCAGCTGCGGTGCCACCCTTCATGGAGTTCTCAAGCGTCAGCAGCAGGTTGTCGTAGTTCTCAGGAGCAGTCTTCATCGTCTGTGCAGCACCGCCGTCCCCGAAGGTGATGGCGCCGTCCTGATAGTGGAAGACGAGCGCCATTGGTCCGTCCGTCGC
>CACXTX010000078.1 GCA_902770635.1 uncultured Prevotellaceae bacterium
CATTCTTGCGGGCACCAAAGTAACCGCGAGTGAGTTTCAGAATTCTTTTACGTTTTGCACGTGATGCAACGTGATTTACTGATCTTGGCATAGTTTTCTTTACTTTTTAATGTTTGACAATAGGTGAATTAACGGAGACACAACAGGTCACGAACCTGCTTCAGATTTGAGTTGTCAACGAGCGTAGAACCGCAAAGGTTGCGCTTCTGCTTCTTGGTCTTCTTAGTCAGAATGTGACTGTGGTAAGCGTGGTGTCTCTTAACCTTACCTGTACCGGTGAATGAGAATCTCTTCTTGGCACCGGAATTTGTCTTTACTTTTGGCATTGTTTTATAAAATTTAAATTGTTATTAATAAATCGGCGACTACGCATATACCGGGCGCGCCACCTTTTCTTTTTCCTACTCGTCCTCGTTCTCAGTCAACTTCTTCAGCGCGTCGGCACTAATCTTGGCATTGGCAAAGAGTCCGCCATTGGAGGGCTTTTCCACAGCAGCCTGCTGCTTAGCCATTTCCTTAGCCTCGGCCTCAGAAGCCTCACGGTCGCGGGCCTGCTGGCTCTTCTTGGCTACACCAGCCTTCTTGGGTGCGAGATAGAGAAACATCTTCTTACCTTCCAGCGAGGGCATTCCCTCTACCTTACCACACTCTTCCAGGTCGTTAGCGAAACGAAGCAGCAGCACCTCTCCCTGCTCTTTGAACAGGATGGAACGTCCACGGAAGAACACATAGGCGCGAACCTTATTACCTTCCTCGAGGAACTCCCTGGCATGCTTCAGCTTAAACTGATAGTCGTGCTCGTCGGTCTGGGGTCCGAAACGAATCTCCTTCACCTCCACCTTCACCTGCTTGGCCTTCATTTCCTTCTGGCGCTTCTTCTGCTGATAGAGGAACTTCGAATAGTCGATAAGACGGCAAACAGGCGGATTCGCGTTGGGCGAAATCTCTACGAGATCAACGCCTTGGTCGCGAGCCATATCAAGAGCCTCACGTGTGGGAACAACCGTCGAGCCGTCCTCACCTACAATACGTACCTCACGAACACGAATCTGCTCGTTTATGCGGTACTGATTCTTCATTTTGTCGTTCTTCATCAACTATTTTTTCGAAATCGGCTGCAAAGTTACTAAGATTCAGACAAATAACAAAATAAAATTTGATTTATTTTCGTTACCACTGGTGGATTTTTCTTTATTCATATTTTTTTTCGCTTCCTCCGCAAAATATTGCACAAATTTTTTGCGAATGTGCAGGAAATGAATTACCTTTGCACAAAATTTTGAAAATTGTGCAATGAACGACATACCAAGTTTCAATTCCTATATTGAAAATACGATAAAAGACAACTGGTTGCTCGACGCGTTGACAGACTACAAGGGAACCACCTTGCAGTATCACGATGTAGCCAGAAAGATAGAGAAGCTGCACATCATGATGGAGGCAGCAGGTATTCAGAAAGGAGACAGGATTGCCGTGTGCGGGCGTAACTCAGCACACTGGGCAGTAGCATTCCTGGCCACGTTGACCTACGGAGCCGTGGTAGTACCCATTCTTCACGAGTTCAACGATGAGCAGATACACAACATCGTCAACCACTCGGAGTCTCGGTTGCTTTTTGTAGGCGATTACATCGTCAACATCATCAATCCTGACGAGATGCCCCAGTTGGAAGGCATCCTCAATCTGCCCGATTTCTCCCTGCACACCTGTCGTACAGATAAATTAATGTATGCGCGCGAACATTTGAATGAGATGTTCGGTCACAAGTATCCCAACGCCTTCCGCAAGGAGGATGTCCATTGGTATAAAGACACCGCCGAAGAGATGTGCATGATTAACTATACCAGTGGTACGACGGGGTTTTCGAAGGGTGTCATGCTCCCCTACCGTGCCCTGTGGGGTAACGTTGATTTCTGTCAGAAGAACCTGGGCGACAAGATGCCGAAGTTCAGTAACACGCTGAGCATCCTGCCCATGGCCCACATGTACGGAATGGCCATCGAGTTCCTGTTCCCCTTCTGCTCGGGCTACCATCTCTTTTTCCTCAACCGCCTGCCCTCACCAGCCATTATTGCCGAGGCGTTCAAGGAGGTTTGTCCCGATGTGGTAGTAGCCGTTCCCCTGATTATCGAGAAGATTATCCGCAAGCGCGTGTTCCCCAAGATTCAGAGCAACGCCATCAAGATCATGTTGCAGATGCCCGTTGTCTCCAAGAAGGTGAAGGAGCGCATCTGCCGAGAGGTTTATGCCGCCTTTGGCGGTCGCGCCTACCAGGTCATTGTGGGTGGTGCACCGCTGAACCAGGAAATCGAAGCCTTCATGAAGAGCATCGACTTCCCCATCACCGTGGGCTACGGCACTACGGAGTGTGCGCCCCTGATATCCTATAGCGACTACCACGACTTCGTGCCAGGCTCGTGCGGCACTCCCCTGCCCAGCATGGAGGTGAAGATTCTGTCGCCAGACCCGCAGCGTATTGAAGGCGAGATAGTGACAAGGGGCATCAACGTGATGCTGGGCTATTACAAGAACGAGCAAGCCACCCGCAAGGTCCTTGACGAGGAAGGCTGGTATCACACCGGCGACCTGGCCACCATGTCTGCCGACGGGCATATCTTCATCCGCGGACGCCTGAAGAACATGCTGCTGGGAGCCAACGGACAAAACATCTATCCCGAGGAGATTGAGGACAAGCTCAACTCGATGACGATGGTCAGCGAGAGCCTCATCGTACAGCGTGGCGACAAGCTTGTGGCTCTGGTCTATCCCGATATGGAGGAAGTCAAGAACATGGGATTCACCCAGGAAGACCTGGAGAACATCATGGAGCAGAACCGCCAGCAACTGAACGAGCAACTGCCCGTCTATAGCAAGCTGCAGGCCTTTGAGATATTGGAAGAAGAATTTATGAAAACTCCGAAAAGGAGCATTAAACGATATTTATATAAATAAGGTAATATATTATGGAAAACGTACCCAGTTTTAACCAACTCATACAGCAGAGCATCATCGACAACTGGGATCTTGATGCGCTGACTGACTATAAGGGCGCCACCCTGCAATACCATGACGTGGCACGAAAAATCGAGAAGCTGCACATCCTGTTCGAGAACAGCGGTGTGGTAAAGGGTGACAAGATTGCACTCTGCGGGCGCAACAGCAGCCAGTGGGCCGTGGCTTTCCTGGCCACGCTGACCTATGGAGCCGTTGCCGTGCCCATCCTCCACGAGTTCATGGCAGAACAGATTCATAACATCGTCAATCACTCCGATGCCAAACTGCTCTTTGTCGGCGACCACGTGGCCACCCAGATTGACCCCATGCAGATGCCCCATCTGGAGGGAATCATCAACAACCCCGACTATTCCCTGATGATTTCCCGCACCGACAAGCTGACCTATGCCCGTGAGCACCTCAACGAGCTCTACGGCAAGAAGTTCCCCAAGTATTTCCGCAAGGAGCACGTCAACTACTATATGGAGTCCAATGGCGAGGAGATGGCCATGATTAACTACACCTCCGGCACCACCGGTTTCTCCAAGGGCGTGATGCTCCCCTACCGCGCCCTGTGGTCCAACTACGACTTTGCCGAACACGTGCTGGGCAAAACCATCCAGCGTGGCGACCGCATCATCTCCATCCTGCCCATGGCCCACATGTACGGCATGGCCTTCGAGTTCATCTTCGAGTTCCTGCACGGCTGCCATGTCTATTACCTGAACCGCATCCCCTCGCCAGCCATCATCGCACAGGCCTTTGCCGATATCAAGCCCAAGATTATCATTGCCGTGCCGCTGGTCATCGAGAAGATTATCCGCAAGAAGGTGTTCCCCAAGATTCAGAACAACCGCATGCGCCTCTTGCTCTCCATGCCCGTCATCTCCAAGAAGGTACGCGAGAAGATATGCCAGGAGGTCATCAAGGCCTTCGGTGGCCAGCTCTACGAGGTCATCATCGGAGGTGCCGCCTTCAACCAGGAGGTAGAGTCATTCCTCAAGCGCATCGAGTTCCCCTACACCGTGGGCTACGGAGCCACCGAGTGCGCCCCCATCATCTGCTATCGCGACTGGCACACCTTCGTGCAGGGCTCGTGCGGACAAGCCGCCTACCACATGGAAGTCAAGGTCAACTCCATTGACCCCGTCCATATCCCTGGCGAAATCATGGCCAAGGGTCTGAACGTCATGCTGGGCTACTACAAGAACGAGGAAGCCACGCAAGAGACGCTTGACAAGGAAGGCTGGTACCACACCGGCGACCTGGGCACCATGGACTACGACGGCAACGTCTTTATCAACGGACGCTCCAAGAACATGCTCTTAGGCCCCAGCGGTCAGAACATCTATCCCGAGGAAATCGAGGACAAACTCAACTCAATGGCCATGGTGGTCGAGAGCGTCGTTGTCCAGCGCGACAACAAACTTGTCGGCCTGGTATATCCCGATTACGACGAAGCCAAGAACATGCGCTTCAACGAGGAAGACCTCAAGAACATCATGGAGCAGAACCGCCAGCAGTTAAACGAGCAGTTGCCTGCCTACGAGAAGCTTACCGAAATCGAGATTCGTACCGAAGAGTTCGAGAAGACACCCAAGCGAAGCATCAAGCGTTTCCTCTACACCTAATAAACAATAGAAGGATGAGTGCGAAATATAGGCTCCGGATTACCGGCGAATGCAAGCAGAACCTGAAGGAAGAAGAGGGTGTGTCAAAATTGACACACCCTCTTTATTATTGACATGGGGCATACGTAAACGTTTTAGTAAAAATAGGTAATACATGATGAGTGTTTATACAGATATTATCTGTATCTTTGCACCCCGATTTGATAGCAAAGATTATTTTTAAAGTGGTTTATATTTCAAGAAACATGAAAGAAATGAGAAATTGGATGCGTGCCGCCATCCTGACACTCTGTGGCACAATCACTTTTACAATGACATCTTGTTCAGCCGACGACAACTCAACTTCCGTTCAGCAGCCCGAACTCAGCAGCTATACCGTTGAGCAGATCAAGGCGTATGCCCAAGGAACCTGGCTCGATGAGATACAGCTCACCGACGACTCCGCTGTACGCCTCTATGATATCAACGATGACGGTCATTGCGACATCTATGACTTCAACTTCAACGAGGAAAGCGAAGATGAGGAGGGTTTAGGCAGCTATGTCACCTATAACGGCACCTGGAGTGTCACCAACGACCTCAGCAAGCTCCATTTTGTAGATCAGCTCAACTTCAACGACTTAGAGCTGATTGGTGGCCTGCAGCTTAAGGTCAAGAAGAAGATCGATGAGAATGACGAGACCTATAAGGTATTCAAGGAACACGGTCTTGACCTCAATGCAGAAAAGATGGATACCCTTGCCATGCTGCGCGACAAAACCACAGGCGATATGGCGTTCATCAGTCACACCGATGCATATCTGCTGGCATTGCTCAACGAGACAGGCCAGCTCGTCGATGAGGAAGCTAGTGCCACTATGCGTACCAAGGCTGCCAACCGTTCTTACAGAAAATATTCGATCGAGGAGAGAATCAAGATGATGATCGAGTCAAACGAGCTGACCATGAAATCTCTGTCCCAGAAGTATAACAACAAGAAGATCGGCAATGCTGATTATATGGGACGCTACTACAAAGGTCTGAATCCCCGAATCTGCGATATGTCGATCCTTGGAGCCGGCGCTGCTCCTACAGCCTACATTACCAAGGACTTGGGGGAATCAGTGTACCGCACATACAAACGCCAGTTCCTCTCTATTAAGGAGCTCTGGAATCTTGGCGTGCGCTACTTCGACCTCGGAACCATCTATGGGAGTGAAAAGGGGGCCAAAGACCTCGGCTTCTATGATGAGGATATGAAATACAGATATCCCAACGTCACCCTGAAACAGATTCTCGGGGACCTGAAGGAAATGCTTGATCAGCACCCCACTGAGACAGCCATTATCATGATCGACCAGGCACCTAACCTCGATAAAAAAATGATGTATGACGTCTACTTAGAGATCTCAAACACGATAGGGTCTGTATTCGATATCTACCATAAGGCGATAAACTACAGTCCTGACCTCCGTCTGGATGACTGTCGTGGTCTGCTCATCGTGATGAACAATTTCGAGAATCCCGTGCACAACCCCTCCCTGGGTGTATGCATGCGACCTGTCTGGAGCAAAGACATCAAGACTGCCGAAGTTGACTTCCCTGTTGTCAAGAAGAACCAGGTTACCGTCCAGGCTTGTAACTTTATTTCGTTGTATGATAACATAGACAAAAAAGACAAGGTGATGCAAACCCTGAAGATTGCCGATGAGTCTGCCAAGTCTGTCGAGCCGCATTGGGTCATCAATCACATGTCTGGTCGTGTGGGAGTTCCAGGTCTCCATATGACCTACCTTGTAGGCGGCTCCTTGACGAACGAATTTGTGGGCAAAGACATCATAAAGATGAAATTAGCGAAGACTGGCATCATGGTAGTCGATTTCGTCGGCATCGACTATGAGGATAGCTACTGGCTCTTTAAAAATCCTTGCGGAGTAGACCTCATAGCCCCGATCATCGGTGCCAACTACTATGCCAGCAAGAATCACCTGATCTCACTTGACGAAGGCGACGTGGTGAAATAATCGCAAAAAGATAAACGCAAAAATGAGGGTGTGTCAAAAATGACACACCCTCTTTTTCTATTTGTAATAGCCAATCCGGACGAAGTGGCGGTGCTGGGCGAAGGGGTTCCAGGAGCATCACGCAGCCATAGACCATGTTCGCCACGTGCTGCAGCGTGGGCTTGTTGCACGGGTACTTCTGCGTATTGACGAATTCCTCCAACGTAAAGTGCTTACTGAGTCTTGTGTGTTCCATGTTCGTTGCGTTTAATGATTCTGACGTACTGGTCGAGCCCGAAGATGCTGCCAGCCAGCAGGAACGACTGCGCCACGTAATAGAGCAGTCCCGCTGCTACGTCCTCGATGCTGACCACCTGATAGGCTACCAGCGCGATACTGCTCACGATGAGCAGCACCGCACAGGCATACTGAGAGATTTTGAATCGCGTGTTTTCCATAGCGTAATAACTCTTACATCATACATCTTACTTCTTACATCATCGTCGCCTCACCAGCTGCACCGAGGATGGCGGCAATGACGTAACCAATAATCTGCAGAATTGTTTTCCATGTTTTGTTCATAATCGTTGTGTTTTAAAGGTAAATAAATAGGGTTAATTATCAAGTACAACGTCGTGCTAGGTGAACGCAGAGCCGAGCTTGCTCGAGCTATGCTGAGCCGACGCCGAGGTCGCCGTAGCATCTCTGTTGCTACGGCAAAGTTACGAAAAAATAGCGAGAAAAGCAAGCCTTTTACGGATAATTTTCTCACAAAAAATACGCCGCCCAGACACGAAGAAACGGAAGCCGCGACTGACTTCCGTTTCTCTATTCTCATCTTTGGGGAACAGAGCAAAGACTTCAATCGTCCCCCTTCACGATCTGTGTGAAATCTGACCAGTTCTCAACTTTGAAGGCACGAATATCTCGTACTGAAGCCTTGAACCATGCAATTTTCTTCAAGGCGTAAATGGCAGCAAAAAGATTTGCCATATCATCCTTATCGGTCAGATAAACACTACCTTGTGTATTGTAGAAATCGTATTTACGAAGTAAAATCTTTATTTCGTAATAAGCATTATTGTAAGGCTCTCCATAAGTGGTACGGAGTTCCTTAATGTCCATATCAAAAGCTATCGCAAACATCTGGATTAGAGTGCAACAAAGAAACGACTTTGGCCGAAGAATATACGACCAAGTTTATCCTTGATTGAAATAACAAGTCCCATAAATGGGTTATGTTCAACGTCAATAACCTCACCATCAATCCAGTCTGCCTGATCTGTCACTCACCATCAATCCAGTCTGCCTGATCTGTCAGCTGTGGACTTACTTTCATTCTATCCCCAATTTTTGGTTCCATACATCCGATGTTTAAAATTCTGCTGCAAAGATAGGAATTATTTTCTTATCTTCCAAATTTTCGAGCAGCGAACGCAATAAATGCTTGCATTAATATTGCTGAGTCGTGAGAAAATTCGCCTAACGGGTCAAATTTTCGAGCAGCGAACGCAATAGATGCTTGCATTATTATTGCTGAGTCGTGAGAAAATTCGCCTAAAAATGATTTGGCGATTTATTTCAAAAGCCCAGACACAAAGAAACGGAAGCCGCGACTGACTTCCGTTTCTCTATTTTTAGCTTTGGGGAGCAGAACCGCATCCCATGACCCCTTCAATATCTCATCAGATTATTTGGAGATATAGACTTTTCTTTGTATCTTTGCACCCGAAGCATCAAGAGCAGTACCCGAAAGGGTGACTCGCCAACCGAGCGAGCAGCGAGCGCAGAAGTAAACTCGTTTACGTTCTGCCGAGTCGCGAGAGAGGAAGGGCAATAGCCCAACCGAGCTATAGCATAAGCGCCACGGTGGTCAGTACGATGTGGGAGAATTATTCACTTCAAAAACAAAAAGTTATGCAACAACACATTTATTACACAAAGTATGCCCTGCAATTTGCAGACATGCAAATCCCCGAGTTAGTAACAGTATTCAATCATCAGGTCAGCAATACCGGCTGGACTGGTATGCGTGCCTACCACGACCAGGCACTCATCGACGAGTTCCAACGTCGCGGCATCGATATTACAGCCGTTAGTGATGGTAAAACCACCTCTTTCGCACATTCTGTCAGATATGACTTACCCGACAACAAGTTAATTGCCATCGGGTAATCCTATTCAATATACTCTGCCCTGCCGTCTGCTCTTGGCGGGGGGAGAATACTACCACCTTCACATTACAACAAAGCCCATAAAATTCCTCAAACATACAGGAATTTCATCCTTATACGTTTTAAAGCTTATACTTACTTTGTTTTATGTGTACTTGAGAATAATTGTTGTTTAAATAACGGTATTAATTCTGCTGTGATATTATTCCTATGTATTACACGATGACAATTGGGGCAGACTGGTAATAAATTCTTTAATGCCTCATCAATTGTTTGCACTATACTCATACTGGCATATTGGAATATAGGCTTCATGTGATGTATTTCAATACATGATGTACCATATTTGTCACCATAGAAAGATTTAAATTCAAATCCACAACAATCACAAGCGATAATTCCATTTTTCCTAAAGTGTTCTATTGCTGCATTTCTGAGTTTACGAGAACGTTCATATGATTTTGTTACGATAGTTTTGATTTCACCCTCCACAACTAGTTCTTCATAAGGAATGATAGATGATGTACGCGAATTATAAACCTTTCCCAAGGATGTTTTGACATCATTATAATCAAATCCTGATGACAAAATGTATTGTATGTTAATCCTATTATTATACACCAAGTCCCTTCCTCTTTCCGTAATGTAATATGTTCCATTACTATATTTTGCATAACCATACTTTGTTAAGGTATCATGGCTTTTTAAATTCCTTACTTTTTGTGAGAAATATGTATCGTTTCTATTACTAAGGATTTGAGCATCGACACCTGTTGGTTTTAACATCTGACTCAATAGATTTATTAGCTCAGAAGTAGTAACGCTTCCTTGGGGGCTTAGTGTCATCAGATACAAACTAGGTAACACCAGTTCTGATTCTGTTATTCTAGAGTCTGCCATTAGTAATTTGTAATTAAAAGATGTGTAACTTTCTTGTCGTTTCTATTCATAAAGCTAACAACGTATTCTTTGTCAAAGGTACGTATATTGACACCCTTTTTGTTGTATAAGCTATAAATGAAATCTGTATTCTTTATTATCATCATCCATTTAGCCTTACATTCTTCTATCAGGTAATCAGCTAAACGCTTTTGGTCATCCCTAGTGAATGCGTTTTGGGCATACGTGCTAAACTCACTATCATATGGTGGATCAAGGAAAATGAAATCATTCTTGTTGGGCTTTACTTTTCTTAAGAACTGCTCAAAATCTAGGTTATATATTTGGGTCTTATTGAAATGATCCAGCAATTCCTTTGATTTGTAATAATTCAGTTTCTTAGCCAATAGTTTTCTGTTGTATGCAATTCCACCATAAGGTACATTGAACTCACCTTTGGAGCTATATCTAAACATTCCACTATAGGCATAGTTTCGCATAAAGAAGAATAATGCACAATGCAGCTTCGGATTCTTATTGGAAATTTCCTTGTCATTGTAAAGATGACGATAATTCATATAGACTGCACTTTTAATAGCTGTTTCAATGTTATCTTCTAAATCGCCATCTGATAATATATGTTTCTCTATTTCCAATTCATGCATACGAACCATCTTACGAAACAAATTAGTCTCCACCTCTTTTAAAAGGACACAAGAGAATGATGAGAATTCATTTCCTATGATGTCTAAAATAGATTGTTTGTTATTTGTGCAGAATGAATGGATGAACTCTTTTAATTCAGTTTTACCAATCAGAACATTCCGATAGCCCTTATAAGTATCTATTAAATCGTGATTGGATTTAAAGAAGTCGACTGCCTTATTCCATGAGGTATCCATCTGTTGAGTATACCTAAAGAAATCGATATTAGATGATTCAATACAACGATATAATTCTATCAGTTCAGACGAAAAGTCATTGATTAGATACTTTTCAGATTCAATTCCCATGAATACAGCTCCGCCTCCTACAAAGGGTTCTATGAATCGTTTGTATTGGGGCACATTAGGAATAATATATTTTAATTCCTTTTCTTTGCCACCAGGCCATTTTATAATTGGAGATAGTCCTGACGATACATTCCGAGAAACTTCGAAACATTTTTCGTTTTCTTCTTCTTTTCCGAAAAACATATTTAATTCTTGCAATGGATTAATGGGTGTATCAAGTGGCTCACTCACTATGAATGATTCTTCTTTTTGTTGAAAGAACAAGTTATTTTGTGACAATTCAATATCTATTCGCCTCTTCGCTGCATCAAAATAGCTATCATCTATCTCCACCCCAATAAATCTTCTATTGAGGTCTAGTGCGGCGACACCTGTTGAGCCGACTCCCATAAACGGATCAAAAACAATATCGTTTTCATTTGATGCAATCTTGATCATCTTCCTCAATATTGCTACAGGCTTTTGAGCAGGATGCTTGGGATTGCTCAGCCGCTCAGGTTTCATACAGATTGAACTTTCGATAAAGTTATGCATCTCAGCCTGTGATATGAAGTTCCATGTGTGCTTTTTGTTCCAGCATGTGAATATCATCTCACAACTATTCAGAAAACCTGCCTTAAAAATCTTAGGCGCAGGGTTGGTTTTGTGCCATATCATGAAATTGGACGTATCAAACTTGTGGTCTAAACAATTATACCATCTGCCAATTTGGTTGTAAGACGTAAAAATGAATAGATTGCCAGTAGGCTTTAATATTCTGATAAACTCATCAGCCCATTCCTCAGGATTAAAATCAATCATGTCCCATTCTGCAACGTCATTATTCATTGCAGTACGGCCAGGTAGAGGTATATTACCTGTAGAATGCTGACCAAGATTGTATGGAGGATCAGTTAAAATAAAATCAACAGAATTGTCAGGGATACGTTTGATAATATCCCGACTATCAGCCTTCAAAATACACTTTCTCCAATTAGGGTCTTTCATTGCTCGTTGGGTAAATATGCATCTTTAATCTCGTTTAATGCCTCATTGATGTAATGAGCATCTTTGGTATATTCGTCAATCACAATGTCGTAACCGCGATCAGATTTACATATTAAGTTCCAGAAATCTCGACTAATGCACAACTCTTGTTTTGAGAAGAATTGAAGAACGCGTCCTTGTGTCCAAGGTTTCCCTTCACCATACCGATTGTAAGCAGTAGCAAAAAGTATTTTCACATTCTCTTCACCAAGTCTGTTTGTCAAAATACAATACTGCTCAAGTAATGCTTCCTTCTCTGAGCGGGCTTTCTTGTTATCTAAATCTCCTCCTATTTTTAGTTCAATCAGATAATGCATTCCAGTTTCCTCGTCAAGTAAGTAGTAATCACTTTCATGTCGTTTGGTACTGGCTGTTCCTTTCATTTTTGTAATACCTTGATAGTCCTCTACTTTAGGAACACGTCTGTTTTCGCTACGTTTGTATTGCTCTAAAAGCTCAGCAATGTAATCTGTTTGCTCTTTATACAATGTGCCTTCGACATGTTGACTCACTTTATAGTTGAGCTCTGCAATGCTAATTGCCATACTTTCAAGCATGTTCCCCAACGAACTATCAAGAGAGCGAGCTAGTGCGGAATAATACTGTATTTCCTTTCCAAGAGCAGCGATAAACACATTATGAATTTTCATGTTTATCACACCATTTTCATCGTTAAGTTCAGAAAGGTGTCGAGTAGAGAATCCATTGGCATAAGCCTTTACTGCACTTCTCACAATACTGCGAATAGCATTCTCCTTATTAACAGTTTCCTTATTCAAACCACTATTCGCTCTTGGAGAGGGTTCATTACGTGTTACTTGAATCATTGGCGCTTCATAATAAAACAGGTAAGCACCAAGCCTGTAATTACACATTATTGTTTCCTACATAAAAAAGGTGGGTGCTTAACATCTGCTTGTCCCACTCTTCTGGCCTACCACAGCCAATAGCAAAAGAACAAATAGAGTAAACACCCACGCAGGAGTATATAGACACCCGTAAAGTGTGCTTATGAGGATACAAGTATCCTCGCAGCACACTACGGAGAGTATATACTACACCCCGTGGAGTTACGCCTGCATTTGTCTTGGATTGCTATTTCGATTGTGGTAGTTCGAAGAGTCCAAAAACAAAGCGTCAGTAACGCCTTTCAATATGTAGTGCTCTACCCGTAAGCTCCGCACACCTCAGTGTACTTCATAGCCATCATGGGCAGAACCAAGTGCAAAGATACAAAAATCTTTGGGAATAAAAACGCTTTTGGGTGAAAAAACTGCGGAAAAGTTGCAAATATCAGAAAAAGTATTTATCTTTGAAATAGTATTTCGAAGATACTTTCACTCGAAACTAAAAATAAATCGCGATTTATTTTGTAGTTTGCTCGCTTATTCGTATCTTTGCAGTGGGAACGGTGGCATGGCTGCAGGAATGCAGAGATGATGAGCAATTCGACCTTGCCGCTTGGTTTCCTTCACTCAAACATAGCTGGTCACGTGTGGCCAGCTTTTATATTTTCTTATATTTAGGCAAGGTAAACTCGGCAGGGTCTTTTATTTTAGTCGCTGTAATGAAGTTCACTTGTGCCACTAGTTCCCGACTTATCTTCATTTTGTAGTTGGGATGCACTATGAACTTCGACTGAGCATTTGTATAGATAAAACACTCGCCATCATAATATAGGTCCATCTGAAAACGATTAGAGGGAAAAGATATTAGTTCTATATTTTCCACCACCAAACCCTTTGTTGCCTTTGATGTTCTCATGCAATGTTGCAGTTGTTTGGCACTCATGTAGAGTTCGTCGCTGGCAAGCGTAATGGCGTTAGCCTGTGCATATAAAATCATGCGCTCTTCCACCTTGCCTATACTAAAGGGCCGAACAGATGAATAACCCTTTTG
>CACXTX010000079.1 GCA_902770635.1 uncultured Prevotellaceae bacterium
AGCACCGCGAACTGCTACGAGCCATCGTGGCCGTACGGCTGGGCATCAGCTTCTACAAGATAGACCTGAAGGCGCTGGACAAGGCGTACAGCGAAGCATTTCCTAATAGTACACCAATTAATAAAAACAAGAAGAAAATTAGAAATTAGGACTCGACCTTTGGTCGCTTTGCACCTTTAGGTCAAAGAATGAGTAATTATGATTACAGAGATAAACACTGAAATGAGACTCTCGGGGCATTTTTCGCTCCGAGAGTTAACCAAAACGAGAACGGGAATTGAGAACGTGCCCAATGAGGCACAAGTGGAAAACTTAAAGCGAGTGTGCCGTTGGTTAGAACAACTGAGGAGACGTTGGAATAACCTGTATGGTGAGGGTGATGACCCGATTATCATCAACAGCGGGTTCCGGTCGGCAGCGGTGAACAAGGCGGTAGGGGGTGTGCCTATGTCGAACCACCTGACGGGATGCGCGGTAGATATACGCTGCGTGGGCATCGAACAGGCACTGCGCTACGCTGCTATTCTTCTGGACATCAGCGACCTGAACCATGAGGACTACGACGAGCTATTGATAGAACAGAAGAAAAGCGTCATCTGGGTTCACTTTGCAGTAAAACCCATGGGGAACCGACGAAGGACTAACTTTAAAAGGTAAAACCAGAAGCCTCAGGGACTGGTACTTGTTTTATGAAGATGTCTGATGGCTGATGGCTGAGGGCTGATGGAAGATGTCTCAGAAACATGCTGCTATCATTTCCATCCCCTCAATCACCATTTTTTCTTTCAAAAGTTTGTTAAGTTCGAAAAAACTATTTATCTTTGCGGTGTGAAATAGAAATGTGTAAAGATGCAAAGACCAGAAATAGTTGAGCAGATAAAACAAACAATTCACAGGACAGAACCTACTGCAACAGCAATTCTTTATGGTTCTGAAGCTCGAGGCGATGCACGTCCTGATAGTGATATTGATGTGCTAATCCTTCTAGATGGCGAGACTAGAGATTTGAAAAAAGAATCAGCTGTTTCTGGTGCATTATATGATCTGGAATTAAAATCAGGTGTGTTAATCAGTCCCATGATAATGCTACGCAAGCAATGGGAAAATCGCCCTTTTAAAACACCTTTCTATATTAATGTAATGAATGAAGGGATAACGCTATGAAAGAAACATTAGACGAACAGAGTCGAAAGGCACTTGTCTCATATCGATTGGAAAGAGCGGATGAGACGATGAAAGAGGCAGAAATCTTAGCAAAAGAACAACATTACAATGCCGCAGCCAATCGTTTGTATTATGCTTGCTACTATGCAGCATCTGCACTTCTAGTTTCCAATACTATCAGTGCCTCTACCCACGCAGGTGTTAAGACTATGCTTGGATTGCATTTTGTGTCAAAAGGTATTCTTTCAAACGAATTAGGCAAGACATTCAGTCGACTATTTGAAATTCGTCACAGTGGAGATTATGACGATTTTGTTTATTGTGACAAAGAGATGATTGATGAATACACTCCGAAAGCCGAGGTGTTTATCGAAGCGATAAAGAAAGTCTTAATGTAATTACAAGGAAGTCCACAAGGCTTCCATTTTAGTCGCATAGTTCCAATCACATAGTGCCTGTCACCTTGTGATAACGCAGATTCGGCTGGGTAGGCGTGTTCTAAGTGCGATTTCTGATGCGAGGGACAGATACTGTTTTATGAAGATGTCTGATGGATGATGGATGAGTGAGACGGAATGATTATAGTTTAGAATCAAAATGAAAGGTGGTAGGACTCATAGAAGAGCCTATCACCTTTTGTTTCCGTATAAAATTGCTTTTAATAGATCATAAGTGATTTTCAGCGAACGGCCCATTTTGTTCAACCAATAGTGATTATTTAATGATTTTATTTGGTTTTGTGCCCGTTTTTTTATAATTTTGACCTGTGGTCTTAGGTACTTTCGTTCGACAATAAAACTAAAAATTGCATTTTTATTTTGTATTGTGCTCACTTATTCGTACCTCTGACCTTTAGTCGAAGGTACTTTCGTTCGACAAAACAAATAAATCACGTTTTATTTGGTTTTGTGCTCACTTATTCGTACCTTTGCACCGTTTTTCAGAATATAACACATCATTGCAATGAATATATCGTATAAATGGTTAAAGGAGTACGTTGATTTCGACCTCACACCACAAGAGGTGTGCGACGCTTTGACGTCAACGGGTCTGGAGGTTGACGCACTCGAAGAAGTACAGAGTATTAAGGGCGGTCTGAAGGGACTTTACGTGGGTAAGGTGCTGACGTGCGAGATGCACCCCGATTCAGACCATCTGCATGTTACTACCGTCGATCTGGGCAAAGGTGAGCCCCAGCAGATAGTCTGCGGTGCCCCCAATGTGGCTGCTGGCCAGAAGGTGATTGTGGCCGACTTGGGCTGTGTGCTCTACGATGGCGACAAGGAGTTTGTCATCAAGAAGTCGAAGCTGCGCGGCGTTGAGTCGCTGGGCATGATTTGCGCAGAAGACGAGATTGGTATTGGCAACGACCACTCGGGCATTATCGTGTTGCCTGAGGACGCTGTGGTAGGTACGCCTGCTGCTGAATATTATCATCTGGAGAGCGACTGGCTCATCGAGGTGGACATCACCGCCAACCGTGCCGACGCCCTCAGTCACTGGGGTGTAGCCCGCGACCTGTATGCCTGGTTGAAGCAAAACGGCTACAAGACGGCTACCCACAAGCCGGGTGCCGACGGTTTTGTTGTTGATAATCACGACCTGCCTATTGATGTGGTGATTGAGAACACGGAGGCTTGCAAGCGTTATGCTTGTGTCAGCGTTACGGATTGCGAGGTGAAGGAGTCGCCCGAATGGTTGAAGAACAAGCTGACCACCATTGGTCTGCGTCCTATCAATAATATCGTGGACATCACCAACTATGTGATGATGGCATTAGGCCAGCCTCTGCATACCTTTGATGCGGATATGGTGAAGGGCCACAAGATAGTGGTGAAGACCATGCCCGAGGGTACACCTTTCGTAACGCTGGACGGTGAGGAACACAAGCTGAGCGACCGCGACTTGGCCATCTGCAATGCCGAGGACCCCATGTGTATAGCCGGTGTCTTTGGCGGAAAGGGTAGTGGAACCTACGAGACCACCAGGAACGTAGTGCTGGAAAGTGCCTATTTCCATCCTACCTGGATTCGTAAGTCTGCCCGTCGTCACGGACTCTCTACGGATGCCTCGTTCCGCTTCGAGCGTGGCATTGACCCCAATGGTGTGATTGATGCCCTGAAATATGCTGCCCAGCTCTGTAAGGAACTGGCAGGCGGTAAGGTCTCGATGGAAATCAAGGACGTTTATCCCGAGAAGATGGAGAACGCCGTTGTTGACCTTCAGTATAGCTATGTTCACTCGCTGGTTGGTAAGGACATTCCCGTTGAGACCATCAAGAGCATCTGCGACTCGC
The DNA here is from genome assembly GCA_902770635.1 of uncultured Prevotellaceae bacterium. GTDB lineage: Bacteria > Bacteroidota > Bacteroidia > Bacteroidales > Bacteroidaceae > Prevotella. The sequence goes on from CACXTX010000079.1 coordinate 3,461, forward strand.
TGGAGATGAAGGTGCTCAGCGAGAGTGCCGAGGGCTTGAAACTGGAAATCCCCGCTTATCGTGTGGATGTTCAGCGTCCTTGCGACGTGGTAGAGGACATCCTGCGCATCTATGGATATAATAATGTGGAGATTCCTACACAACTGAAGTCAAGCCTCGTCATCAAGGGTGACGAAGACCAGAAGCACAAGCTGGCCAACCTCGTTTCAGAGCAGCTGGTGGGTGCTGGCTTCAACGAAATCCTGAACAACTCGCTGACGAAGGCTGCCTACTATGCAGAAGAGCAGCAGGCTCAGCTGGTGAAGATCATGAATCCGCTGTCGAGCGACTTGAACGTGATGCGTGGCACCCTGTTGTATGGTGGACTGGAGAGCATTGAGCACAATGCCAAGCGTAAGAATGGCAACTGCCACTTCTTTGAGTTCGGCAACGTGTATAGCTTCAATCCTGAGAAGGAGAATCTGGACGACCCCATGCAGGCCTATAAGGAGCAGTATCACATGGGACTGTGGATTACAGGTAAGCGTGTGGAGGGCTCTTGGGCTCATGCCAACGAGGATACCTCGTTTGCCGAGTTGGATGCCTATGTGGACAATATCCTGGCTCGCATCGGTGTGCAGCCTGGTATGTTGGTTCGCAAGAAGAGCGATAACGCCATCTTCTCTGCCGGTCTGGTTATCGAGAACCGCGGTGGCAAGCAGCTCATCCAGATGGGTGTGCTCACGAAGAAGCTGCAGCGCCAGTTCGACATCGATACCCCCGTTTATTATGCTGAGCTCAACTGGACTGCCCTGATGAAGGTTATCCGCAAGCAGAAGGTAGAGTTTACCGACATTCCCAAGTTCCCCGCTGTCAGCCGTGACCTCGCCCTGCTTATTGACAAGAGCGTAGAGTTCCAGCAGATTGAGGACATTGCCCGTCAGACGGAGAAGAAGTTCCTGAAAAAGGTTGAGCTGTTTGACGTCTATGAGGGCGACAAACTGCCTGCTGGCAAGAAGTCGTATGCTGTCAACTTCATCCTCCAGGATGCTGAGAAGACGATGGGCGACAAGCAGATAGAAGCGATTATGAGTAAACTCATCGCTCAGCTGACCGCCAAACTTGGCGCTCAGCTTCGCTGATGAAAATAACCAATAACCAATAAACAATAAACGTTAGGCTGCGCGTAGATGGATAAACAGAATCCTATTGCAACACTCTCTAAAAGTTTTGCTTTACGTATCGTGAAGTTGGAACGATTCTTAAGGGAGAAAAAGAAGGAAGGTGTTCTGTCAAAGCAGCTTTTACGTAGCGGGACTAGTATCGGTGCAAATATAAGAGAAAGTATTTATGCGCAAAGCAAAGCCGACTTTATCAGTAAAATGAGCATAGCTTTAAAGGAGTCTAGCGAAACGGAATATTGGTTGGAATTGTTATATGAGTCAGGTATTCTGAGTGATGCTGAATATGAGTCAATATATAATGACAATAGTAAATTATCTGCGACTTTAATTAATATTATTAAGAAAGCCAAGGAATCGGAGAAATAACGGTTATTGGTTATTGTTTAATGTTTATTGTAAAACAATGGGAAGAGCATTTGAATATCGCAAAGCTGCGAAATTGAAGAGATGGGGCCACATGGCCAAGACATTCACCAAGATTGGTAAGCAGATTGCCATTGCCAGAACATGCCGAAGGATAACATTGAGCGTGCCATCAAGAACGCTATGGGTAAGGACCAGAGTGACTACAAGGAGGTGACTTACGAGGGATACGGTCCTCACGGAGTAGCCATCTTCGTTGATACGCTGACAGACAACACCACCCGTACCGTAGGTGACGTTCGTTCCGTATTCAACAAGTTCAATGGTAACCTGGGTACACAGGGCTCTTTGTCGTTCCTGTTCGACCACAAGTGCGTGTTCACCTTTAAGAAAACCGACGGTCTGGATATGGACGAGATGATTCTCGACCTGATTGACTACGGTGTAGAGGACGAGTACGACGAGGATGAGGAAGAGAACTCTATCACTATCTATGGCGACCCCTCCAGCTTCGGTGCTATCCAGAAGCACTTGGAGGAGAACGGTTTCGAGGTGACGGGTGCTGAGTTTACTCGTATTCCTAACGACCTGAAAGACGTTACACCCGAGGAGCGTGAGACCATCGACAAGATGATTGAGAAACTGGAGGACTTTGATGATGTACAGACTGTGTACACCAACATGAAGCCCGAGACTATCGAGGAGTAATCTTACTGATAATCAGACTTGCGGAACGTGGCTTTAAAAAGCTGCGTTCCTTTGTTTTTGGCAGAATAATAGGTGTAGGTGAACGAATAGCCTGCCTCTTTATAGAGCTTCAGGTTAGTCGAGTTTCTGACTTCCTGCAATAGCAATTCGCGAGGATTGCTTTTGTTTATCGTTGCTGAGTCGTCTATCTGTCCACTCAGCGTATAGGCATACTGAATGGTGTGCGACTTCTTGTCGAATGTCATGCTGTCCAGTACGATATTCTGGCCCACAGGGGTAGGGCAGTGCTTCTCGGTGTACTCTCTGGCTTCGCGCTCGCAGCGGTCTTCCAGCGACTCTTGGCAGGCAGTAGCCAACAGGGCTGCTACCATGATAAATCCTATCTTCTTCATTGTATTCTTTCTTGTTTCAGTTGGCGAAATTACGAATAAAAAACGAGACCACCAAACTTTGGAGGTCCCATTTTTGCGGAAGGTGAGGGATTCAAACCCCCGATACCCGAAAGGGGTATACCGGATTTCGAGTCCAGCGCGATCGATCACTCTGCCAACCTTCCAATTAGAATTTGAGGTTTCGATAGGGAACTGACCTTCTCTGAAATCGGATGCAAAGGTAGTTATTAATTATGAAACTGCCAAACTTTTCTTAAAATTCTTTGGCTTTTTATTCAGTTATTTGTAATTTTGCATCATGGAACAAAAACATACACGTGAAGAGAAAATGGCGGCATTCGGCAGAATGTTGGATGTGCTGGACGAGCTGCGAGTGAAATGTCCGTGGGACAGAAAGCAGACTAACGAGAGTCTGAGGCCTAACACGATAGAGGAGACTTACGAGTTGTGCGACGCGCTGACAAAGGGTGACGACCATGAGATTATGAAAGAATTGGGCGACGTCCTGTTGCACGTGGCGTTCTATGCCAGGATAGGCGAGGAGAAGTCTCAATTTGATATAGCTGATGTGTGCAACTTCCTGACTGACAAACTGATATTCCGTCATCCGCATGTGTATGGCGAACAGAAGGTGGACAATGTAGAACAGGTGCTGGACAACTGGGAACAGATAAAACAACGCGAGAAGGACGGCAACAAGACGGTGCTGGCGGGAGTGCCCAAGGCGCTGCCTTCGCTCATCAAGGCATACCGCATACAGGACAAGGCCCGACATGTGGGCTTCGACTGGGAACAGCGTGAGGATGTTTGGAATAAGGTACGCGAGGAACTGGACGAATTGGAAGCGGAACTGAAGAAGGAAGACCGCCAGGCTTCGGAACAGGAATTGGGCGATTTCCTCTTCTCGGTCATCAATGCGGCAAGATTGTACAAGCTGAATCCTGACAATGCGTTGGAGATGACGAACCAGAAGTTTATCACTCGGTTTAATTATATAGAACAGCGGAGTCGGGAGATGGGAAAGGCTCTGACGGATATGACGCTGGAGGAGATGGACGAGTTGTGGTGCGAAGCAAAGGAGCGCGAAGCAAAGGAGCGCGAAGCAAAGCTTCGCTAGTGAATAGTGAATAGAGAATAGTGAATAAAGAAGAATGAGGAAGAGTAGTGTTATAGTGATGGTGGTGATGGCTATCTGGATGATGGCCAGCTGTGGTGGTAAGACAAAACAAGTGCCTTTTGATGATGGAGACTCGGCAGATATTGCCAATGCGGATCCGACCATCTATGGTGTCTGTGGCGAGGGAACGGCGATGAACACGCTGCAACTGCTGACAGATACGGGCGACACCCTGTCGATAGACCTGTCGGAGGCTCAGGACAAGGAACAGGTACTGGGTGGATTGCAGGTAGGCGACCGTATGGCAGTCATGACTAATAAGGACAAGACGGAGGCCGTGCTGGTGATTAATCAGGCTACGTTGTTGGGCAACTGGGTAATGCCGAACCCGATAGACGGAAGCGACGAAGTGGGCTTCCGCATCAAAGAAGGTGGTGTTGCTGAGAGTATAGAGCAGTCGGATCTGGTCTATAAGACCTGGCGACTGATTCGCGGACAGCTGGAGCTTGTGATGATGCGCGAAAGTGGAAGTGGCGAGGACGAGACTATGTTGTACGACATCGTAAAACTGGGACCAGACTCGCTGACCCTGAAAGCTACGGATGAAACACTGGAATACAGTCGCCAGAAACCTCGCGAGGAATATGGCAAGGATGTGAAACTGGAAGACTCGTCAAAAGAAGAGTTCAAACTATAAACGGAAAGTACGTTAGCAGGAGTGGAGCCATTCAAGGTACATATATTAGGATGTGGCAGCGCATTGCCCACGTTGAAACATTTTCCTTCGGCACAAGTGGTTGAGGTCAGGGGAAAGTTGTTTCTGGTGGACTGTGGCGAGGGTACTCAGATACAGTTGCGACGTTCTCGACTGAGGTTTACGAAAATTAGTGCGGTGTTTATATCGCACCTGCACGGAGACCACTGTTTCGGACTGATGGGGATGTTGAGCACTTTCGGACTGCTGGGACGAACGGCCCGATTGACCGTCTATGCACCAGGAGAACTGGCAGTACTGATGCGCCAGCAGATGGCGGCGTTCTGTCATGATTTCGACTATGAGGTGGATTTCCGCGAGGTGGACACCACCGTTCAGCAGGTCATCTACGAAGACCGCTCGCTGACGATAGAGACTATTCCTCTGGACCATCGCGTAAAATGTTGTGGATATTTGTTCCGTGAAAAACCTACGATGGCTCATATCCGTCGTGATATGGCTGACTTCTACAAGGTTCCCGTCAGCCAGTTTAACAACATCAAGGCTGGGGCCGACTGGACTACGGAAGACGGGGAGGTGGTGCCCAACAGCCGACTGACGATGGCTGCTGAGGAACCGAGAGCTTATGCCTATTGCAGCGATACCCGATATATCCCGACGCTGTACGAGCGACTGAAAGGGGTGACAACACTTTACCATGAGAGTACCTATGGTGAAGACAACCGGCTGCTGGCCGACAAATATTATCACTCGACAGCCCGCGATGCGGCAATGGTAGCCCGTGACGCTGGCGTAAAACAACTGTTATTAGGTCATTATTCACAACGCTATGAAGACGAAGAAGTGTTGCTGAACGAGGCCAAAGAGGTGTTTCCGAATAGCCTGTTGACCAGCGAATCGGGTGTTTATGATGTGTAAAAACGCATTTTATAGGCAAAAAATTTGGAAATACAGAACTTTTTCCGTAAATTTGCACCGATAATATACGTTTGTGTATGATGAAACGAATACTTGTCTATGCCTTTTCAATGGCAATGCTGATGATTCCAGCTTCGATGCTTAGAGCTTCGGAGATGGCTGATTTTGCGATAGAACAAACCATTGAAGAAGATATCACCATCAGCATCAACGGACAGACGGTAACCATCAACGGTGCCCAGGGGCAGACGTTGGAAGTTATCTCGCTGACAGGTAGGAAGTTGATGACGGTAAGGATAGACTCGCCGGCTCAGCGTATTGAACTAAATGTTCCAAAAGGGTGCTACATACTGAAAATAGGAAAGTTTGTGAGAAAGGTATCCTTGCACTAATCGTTCTGCTGACAGGTTTGTTGCTCACAGGATGTCAGGGTACGAAATCCACTCATCAAAATATCTCAATGGAGGCGTTTTCTGATATGAAGACGCCCGATTTTGTATTAGACCTTGATGTAATCCGACAACAGTTACGCCAACAGGTGAAAGCCGACTCGGGAAAGACGGCGGCACCCAATACCATCCACAAATACTATAAGGCAGAGAACATGCTGTTATGGGTGAAACGGACGGGGGTGGACAGCAAGGCCGACACGCTGTTGAAATGGCTGTACGGCGCTGAAGAACTGGGTATGAAGAAGGGTGTTTTCCATGTGGACGAGATAGAACAGGACATGCAGCGGCTGCGTACCCTGGATTTTGACTCTCAGAACAGCATCAATACGGTGGCTGCCCGATTGGAATACAACCTGACGAAATCCTTTGTACGCTATGCTGCCGGTCAACGTTTTGGCTTCACCGACCCTTATAGGATGCTGAACCAACTGGATGTGGAGAAAAAGGATACGGCTACAGGGAATGTGATGAAATATCGTGAACTGTTTGACCTGCCGATGGAACGTGTATCAGCCAGTTACTACGAAAGTCTGCTGCTTAAAATCAAGAACGACAGCGTGGATGTCTGTCTGAAAGATGTCCAGCCTCAGGGGAAATACTATCAGCAGATGAAGCAGATGCTGGGCAAGGCGACGGGAGAAGACAGAAAACGCATCCTGTGCAACATGGAGCGCGGACGATGGAGATACTTGCGTCCCATTCCCGAAGAGGGCAAGCGCATCGTGGTTAACATACCCGCTTTCCATCTGTATGCCTATGGAACCGACTCGTTGCTGGACATGAAGGTGGTATGTGGAAATGCCAAGACGAAGACACCCCAGCTGACGAGTAACATAGAATGGATGGAAGTGAACCCGCAATGGGTCATCCCTATGAGCATTATCGAAGCCGATGTGGCCAAGAGGGCAGGTGATACCACTTATTTCAATAGGAACCGCTATCACATCTTCGACCGTCAGACCAACAAGGAACTGCCCGTAACGGAGGTCAGCAAGGCCATGCTCCTATCGGGAAAATACAGGGTGGCACAGGAGGGTGGCGCAGGAAACTCGCTGGGAAGAATTATCTTCCGCTTTAAGAATAACTTCTCCGTATTCCTGCATGATACCTCGAATCCTGGAGCCTTTGAACGTTCACAACGCAGCATGTCACACGGTTGTGTCCGTGTGGCTAAGCCTTTTAACCTATGCCAGTTCGTATTGGGTGCGGATGCTGACGAATGGTTGTTGGACCGCATACGCATCTCGATGGGTTTGAACCCCACAACGCAAAAGGGTATCAGTTACCTGAAAGACCATGCTGACGATCATCTGAAAGAGGGACATCACAAGTTGGTGAGTTATGTACCGTTGAAACCCAGTACACCTCTTTATATTATATATTATACCATCTGGAATGACGAAAACGGCACCCTGCGCACATGGCCCGATGTCTATGGATACGACAAGGCGATGTGGGAGCAGTTGAGAGCTTATATGCAATGACGCAGCAGGACGAACAGGAAATCATGAACCAGCTGAAAGATCCGAAGACAAGACGCAAAGCCTTCGAACAACTGGTGAACCAATACAGCGAACAACTGTATTGGCAGGTGCGCCGTATCGTCTTGTTGCACGAAGATGCCAATGACGTGTTGCAGAACGTTTTCCTGAAAGCATGGTCAAAGCTGGACAGCTTTCATCAGGAATCCAAGATATCCACATGGCTCTATCGCATCGCCCTGAACGAGAGCCTTGACTTCATGCGAAGGAAGAAAGCACAAATGGTAAGTACGGACGACGATGAAACGACGGTGGGTAGCATGCTGCTGGCTGATGACTATTTCAACGGAACGGAAGTGGAGGCTATGTTGCAGGAAGCTGTTGCCCAATTGCCTGATGTTCAACGAACGGTGTTCAATATGCGCTATTTCGATGATATGAAATATAGTGAGATTAGCGAGATACTGCAAACGTCCGAAGGTTCTTTAAAAGCATCGTATCATATCGCCGTGAAAAAGATATCTGAATTTTTCAAGCATCGTGATTAAACTTTCAACAATCAGAAACGTCCAAAAGATAAAAGAACAAAACAAAGATGATAGAAGAAGAAAAACACCTCAGGGAAATCGTTGGGCAGCGGAATGGTTTCCGTGTGCCCGAGGGTTATTTTGAACAATTAACCGCTCAAGTGATGCAGCAACTGCCCGAACAGCAGAAGGCCCGCATCACGATGCTACGCCCTTGGCTCTATGCCGCAGCCTGTACGGTGGCTGCCATGCTGATGGGTGTGACCTATTACTTGCATCAGGATTCTGCCGACGATTTGGTGGCAGATGGCAGCTACTATGAAGAAGTGGCAGACTATGCCATGATTGACAACATGGCAATCTACGCCAGTCTGGAAGACAACTAAAAGGAGGGAAAAAGATGATAAGGAAATGCATGTTGACACTTGTTCTGCTGATGACGGTCCTTGTTGCCGGTGCTCAGGAGAAGAAGAAATTCTCGCCGGAAAAGTTCAATGAGGCAATGGAAGAGTTTATCCAGAAGAAGGCCGAGCTGACCCAACAGGAGGCTGACAAGGTATTCCCTATACTCCGGGAGATGCATAAGAAACAGCGTGCCATTTATAAAAGGGTGCACGAGATGGCCAAGAACAAGCCTGCCGACGAAGCTGGTTGCGTGGCAGTCATCGAGGAGTATGACAAGGTGAATATCGAATTGAAGCAGATAGAGAAATGCTATCACAAGAAGATGATGCAGGAAGTACCGGCTTCAAAGGTGTACGAAATCCTCAAGGCCGAGTACCGTTTCCACCGCGGTTGGATGAAAGGTGCGCAGAAGCCGATGGACAAACGGCGCTAAGTGCACAGCGTTCACAGTGTGGACGGCGCGAAGTGCAGATATAGCGACCGTGAAGCAATAACCAATGATGTGCCCGTGGAATATCTTCCGCGGGTATATTTTTTACCAGTTCCCGTTCTACCTTAAAGGGGGTGTCAGCTGACTTGGCTACCAGTCCGAGACGATGGCTGACACGAAAGACGTGGGTGTCGACAGCCATTGCCGACTTGCCGAAAGCGACACTCTGAATGACGTTGGCAGTCTTACGCCCTACACCTGGAAGGTCGAGCAATTGGTTCATATCGGCAGGCACCTCACCAGCGTGACGC
>CACXTX010000080.1 GCA_902770635.1 uncultured Prevotellaceae bacterium
AGTTCGTCCGTATCTGATGCCGTTTCGAAGCGTGGCAGCTTCAGATCCACCTCATAGCCTTGGAAGACGTCGCTTCCTGTTCCACACCATCCACGGTTATTCAGTACGCTGCTTTGTGCCACTTCTTTAATGATGTCGTCAGTAGTAGCACCCTCTTCAGGCAACATTACTGTCATGTTCCAAAGGCTATTGCCATAGGGTAGGATAACAGCAGAGTAAGTGTTGGTTTTCAGATAGCTAATCAGCACGTACTGGTGCATCATGGGGAGTGTGGAGGTGCCTTTCTCTGTGGTAAAGGTTTCTTCCTTCGTATTCTTTGAGTCGAACTTCGAAGCCCAGTCAGCCTTGAAGTAGATGGCATTCAGCAGATACGATACCATATAAGGATTTACCTCATCCAGAATCTTTGGAATCATGCCCTTTGTCTTGTCGTTGCACCATCCGTTGATGTGCTCAAGCGTTTGCGGTGATGAGAAGTCGAGTGCTTCAGCCTTCGCATCGTAATAGTTCTGCATATCCTGCTGGAACTGCTGTTTCAGGGCATAGTCCTTATTCAGGAAGATGGCATTGGCAATATCCAGCGTCACCTTATTATCCACTTTTGGCAAACCGTCTATCAGTTTCTTGCAATAGTCGTTCACTGCCTTGATGCCACCTTTGTGGAAGCCTAAGGTTTGCTCCAGTTCCTTCTCAGTATTTCCTATGGCAGCATCGTTCACCATCCCTAATACATAGGTGATACTGAGTGGTGAGTAGATAAAGCTCTTGCCACTTTGGTCCACCTCGTTCACCGTCTTCAGGAAGTTCAGCGTGAACTGGTTGTTGTCATTGGCAAACACTTTCTGCTCTGCCGTCAGTTGGATGGGCTGTGGCTCTGACAGCATGTTGACAATTTTCTTGGATTCTCCCCAATCCTCCTCTTCAGTAGCAGACGATGAGGAGCACGACAGCACGAAGCTGCTTGTTGCCATTAAGATAAATGCAGATAAAAGACTTTTTTTCATATTCGTTTCCATTGATGTTTCTGTCTTTAGAATGCAAAGATAATCATAATCTTGTATGATGATGCGTTAAAGAATATAAAAAGTTACAGAATCCATACAAGATTTGCGTACTTTTGAATTATTATAGTAGAACGCAAGAAAAAGGAAGATGGTCGGTCAACTCGTTGAGCGCATAAGGCAAAAAGACCAACGGGCGATGAGCCAGCTCTATCAGCTATACGTTGAAGAGCTCTCATCGGTCTGCTACCGATATGTGCCTTCGGAGGACGATGCGAAGGACGTGCTACAGAACAGTTTCGTGAAGATATTCACGTCGATACCAACCTTAAACAGGTGGTAGCCAACGAGGCACTTGTGTTCTTGAGAAACAGGAAGAAGTTGCTGTTTGTAGAACAGGACCAGACTGCTGACAAGGCAGATGAGGAAAGTGCAAGCCCCGATACAGAGCGGATTTCGCCTGACGAGCTACACCAACTTATCAGCGAACTGCCTGACGGATACAGAACGGTGTTAAACCTCTATGTGTTTGAGAACTACTCCCATCGGCAGATAGCCAGCCTGTTAGGCATCAAGGAAAATACATCAGCCTCTCAACTCTATTACGCAAAGAAGCTATTGGCAAAAAGAATCAAGGATTTAACTAAGGACAAGCAATGAAAGAAAACTGGACAACCGATATGAAGCAAAAGCTGGAGGGTCACAAAATGGCTCCGCCTGCCGGACTTTGGGAGGGCATCAGCAGCGAGATGGGTCTTCAGAAGGAGCCAGCCCCTAAAGCTGTTGCCATTGGGCGTTGGCATTGGGTAGTTGCTGCCCTGGTCTTAGCCCTCGTAGGATTCTTTGCCCTCTATCAGTTCTCTCAGGACGAATCGTTCCCTCAGGTTGCTCAAACATCTCAGGAGCAAGAGGCTCCTATGACGAAAACAGAAAGTACTGATAACCAACCGTTAGCACTTGCAGACAGTCCTCAACGTAACCTCACCCAGATTTCTCCAAAAATAGCAAAAGATACAACTCCGCAGGATGCAGAGGAAACAACATCTCCACAGGATGAAAAGGAAACATCGTCTCAACAGGTTGCAGAAGAATCATCAGCCAAGCAGGTTGCAGAGGAAACATCCCAACAGACTTCTGCATTAACCCATCGTCAACAGCCGTCAGAAGAACAACATCATACAGCCCATCACCCAACCAAACAACCCTCAGCCTCTGTGACTGACAACCAATGGTCTGTTGGACTGAATGCCTCTGGTGGATTACTTGCTTCTTCTTCTTTTGGAAAAAGCAGCATGGGGCAGAGTTATGCATGTGATGCTGATGTAGTTGATCCTGGTGCGGATGGCTCTACTCAGCCAATTTCTTCCTCTACGACTTACGATGTTGAGGCTAAACATCGTTTGCCAGTCACCTTGGGACTTAGTGTGCATTATCAGCTGAATGCCCGCTTGGCATTGCTGACAGGCATTAACTATACCTATCTTTATTCAGAGTTCAGCACACCCCTCTATCCCCACATCTATAGAGAACAGAAGTTGCACTATCTGGGAATTCCTGTGGGTCTCTCGTGGCTGTTCTGGAAAACGAGTGCGTTCAGTTTCTACCTCTCAGGCTCCGCCATGCTTCAGAAGTGTCTGAACGAAAAGCCCTGGCAGTGGTCTGTCAATGCCTCCGCAGGTGCAGAATATGCCATTACGCCTCTGATAGGTCTTTTCCTGCAACCCTCGCTAGGCTATTACTTCCACGACGGCACCTCTTTCGAACATTATTATAAGGAGCATCCCTTGGCACCTTCTATCGAATTTGGACTCCGTCTGCACCTTTCAGGCAAGTAAAGAAGGGTCCTCATCTCTAGCTTGAGCTTGCGAAAGTTGAACTTATTATATAAAAAAATGTAATTTCTTCATGTGTTACAATGGTTTTGTGTAATTTTGCATGCAAAATTTCGTAATAACATGAGTATTACTCAGATTATAAGAAAGGTATTTGAGCCCCGTCAGAAGGCTTTGGAAAAGCATCAGTATGGGGGAGAGGCATTGCAACAGACAGTGCTGGAACATTTGATTCATACTGCCAATGATACAGAATATGGACGAGAGCACGGTTTTGCCACCATCAAGGGTTATGAGGATTTTGTGAGATACAATCCTGTCAACACCTACGAGGAGCTGAAGGGACAGATAGACCGTATGCGTCACGGCGAGCACGATGTGCTGTGGCCAGGTCGTGTGAAGTGGTATGCCAAGTCGAGCGGAACCACCAACGACAAGTCGAAGTTTATTCCTGTCAGTCAGGAAGGCTTACAGAAGATACATTATGCAGGTGGTTTCGACTCCGTAGCCCTCTATCTTCGCAACAATCCCCATAGCCGCCTGTTCGACGGTAGGGCCTTGATACTGGGTGGCAGTCATGCGCCCAACTACAACCTGCCTGGTTCACTGGTAGGCGACCTGAGTGCTATCCTGATAGAGAATATCAATCCGCTGGCAAACCTGGTTCGTGTGCCTAAGAAGGAAACGGCCCTGCTTGCCGATTTTGAAATCAAGCGAGAGCGCATTGCCCGTGAGGCGATGAACAAGAATGTTACCAACATCAGCGGTGTGCCTTCGTGGATGCTCTCCGTGCTGAACTGCATGATGGAAATCACGGGAAAGACGCACCTGGAGGAAGTATGGCCCAACCTGGAAGTGTTCTTCCACGGAGGAGTTGCCTTCACGCCCTATCGTAAGCAGTACGAGCAACTGATTACCTCGCCTAACATGCATTATATGGAGACCTATAATGCCAGTGAGGGCTTCTTCGGATTGCAGGACGACCCGGCAGACAAGTCGATGCTGCTGATGCTCGACTACGGTGTGTTCTACGAGTTCGAGCCCATGGATGGTGGCGACATTGTACCTCTTTGGGGCGTCGAGAAGGATAAGAACTACGCCATGATTATCAGCACCTCATGCGGACTATGGCGCTATAAGATAGGCGATACCGTCCGTTTCACCTCCACCAATCCCTATAAGTTCGTCATCTCAGGTCGCACCAAGAGCTTTATCAATGCCTTTGGCGAGGAGCTGATAGTGGACAATGCCGAGCAGGGATTGGCTTACGCTTGTGAGCAGACAGGTGCCGAGGTGCTGGAATATACCGCCGCCCCAGTCTTCATGGATGCCAAAGCGAAGTGCCGCCACCAGTGGCTCATCGAGTTCTCGCGTGCTCCAGAGGATTTGCAGCGTTTCGCTCGTCTGCTGGACCGTAAGCTACAGGAGGTGAACAGTGACTACGAGGCGAAGCGATACAAGGACATCACCCTGCAGCCTCTGGAAATCGTTGAGGCGCGAAAGGGACTTTTCAACGACTGGTTGAAGCTTCGCGGCAAGTTGGGCGGGCAGCACAAGGTGCCCCGACTCAGCAATACGCGTGAACATATCGAACAACTTCTCAAACTAAATAAGAAATGAGGACTCGACCTTGGGTCGCTTCGTACCTTTAGGTCGAAGAATGATCAATTAGAAATGAAAATGAAGAATGAGATATTGATAAGCCTGAGAAAGAGGTTGATGACAATGAGAACATTAATGAAAATGCTGTGTATAGCATTTCTCATTCCTCATTTCTCATTCCTCGTTTCGAGCTGTGCCCGTATGGGACAGCCCGATGGCGGCTGGTATGACGACGACCCGCCCCGCGTGCTTTACAGTGTTCCTGCCGAACAGGCTACCAACGTGGATGCGAAGAAGATGACCATCTACTTCAACGAGTTCATCAAGTTGGCAGACCCCACGCAGAACGTCATCGTGTCGCCCCCTCAGTTGGAGATGCCTGAGATTAAGGCTACGGGAAAGAAGATAGTGATAGAGCTGCAGGACACGCTGATACCCAACACCACTTACACGGTGGATTTCAGCGATGCCATCACCGACAACAACGAGGACAACCCGCTGGGCAACTATACCTACACCTTCTCGACGGGCGAGCAGATAGACACCTTCGAGGTGGCCGGCCACGTGCTGGATGCCTCCAATCTGGAACCTGTCAAAGGCATCAGCGTGGGTCTTTATGCCGACCTGGCCGACTCCGCCTTCCGTACCAAGCCGTTGCTCCGCATAGCCCGTACTGACGGACGCGGTCGTTTCTGCATTCGTGGCGTGGCACCTGGCGAGTATCGTGTCTATGCCTTGCAGGATGCCGATGCCAACTACAAGTTCTCGCAGAAGAGCGAGATGATAGCCTTCTCGCACCAGACCTATACCCCGTCGGCAGGTCCTGATACGCGTCAGGATACCATCTGGCGCGACTCGCTGCACATCGACAACATCTTGACGGTGCCCTATACGCATTTCTATCCCGATGACATCGTCATGATGGCGTTCCAGGAGGTGCAGACCGACCGTTACCTGCTGAAGACGGAGCGTAAGGATCCCGATCGTATCGGTGTTTATTTCAGCTATGGCAATGCGCAGTTGCCCATAATACGAGGCTTGAACTTCGATGCCGACTCTGCGTTTATCCTGGAAAGCACGCCCAAGCAGGACACGCTGACCTACTGGTTGCGCGACACGCTGCTGGTCAACAAGGACACGCTGGAGATGTCGATGGAGTACTTGATGACGGACACCCTGGGTCAGCTGGTGACGCAGATAGACACGCTGGAGCTGGTGGCCAAGACGCCGTATGCCAAGCGACTGAAGGCCCAGCAGAAGGAGATAGAGGAGTGGACGAAGGAACAGGAAAAGCGTAAGAAGCGCGAGGAGCCTTACGACAGCATCTTCCCGGTGAAGCCCCTGGTGATGAAGTATGAGGTAGCGCAGTCGATGGACCCCAATCGCAGTGTCTTCATTGAGAGTCCTACACCGCTGGCCAGTCTGGACACGGCGGCCATCCACCTTTATTCCAAGATAGACACGTTGTGGTACAGGGCGCCCTTCGAGTTCCACCGGTGCGACTCCATGTTGCGGCGCTACGAGATAGTGGTGGACTGGCATCCTGACACGGAGTACAGTCTGGAGATAGACTCAGCGGCCTTTATAGACATCTACGGCCTGGCCTCCAAGCCTTATAAGGAAGGAATCAAGGTGAAGTCGCTCGACGCCTATGCCACCTTGCAGATGCAGCTGGTCGGCCTTTCGGAGAAGCAGGTGGTGGCCCAGCTGCTGGACGGTAGCGACAAGGTGTTGCAGGAGTCGCACATGGAAAGCGACGGTGCTGCCCCGTTCTATTACATCCTGCCCGGCACCTACTACATGCGAGCCTTTGTGGACCGCAACGGCAACGGTGTGTGGGACACGGGCAACTACGATGCCGACCTCCAGCCAGAGGATGTGTATTACTATCCGCGTGAGATCGTAGCCAAGGAGAAGTTTGACATGACGCTGCAGTGGAACGTGACGGAGCGCAAGCGCACCCAGCAGAAGCCCGGCAAGATAGTGAAGCAGAAGCCCGACCAGGAGAAGAAGCGCAAGCAGAACCGCAATGCGGAGCGTGCCCGCCAGTTAGGCATAGAATATGTGAAACGTGCTGCGTACTAGTGCGCTCGACCCTTGGGTCGCTTTGTACCTTGGTCAAAGAAAAGTAATAAGAAATATGAAAACGAATAACATTATAAATATGGTGAAAATGAATAAACGAATATGGGTGGTAGCAATACTATTCACTATTCACTGTTCACTGTTCACTAGCAGCTCTGCTGCGCAGTGTGGCATAGAGAACACGGCGTTCAAGTCCGGCGAGTTCCTGGGTTACGACTTGTATTTCAACTGGAAGTTTGTGTGGGTCAAGGTAGGCACCGCGTCGATGTCCACCGTCAAGTCGCGCTATAAGGGTGAGCCCGCCTTCCGCAGCAGCCTGATAACGCGTGGCAATGATAAGCTTGACAACATGTTTGTGATGCGCGACACGTTGCTGTGCTACACCGACATGGACCTGTCGCCCCTATACTTCCGCAAGGGAGCCCGTGAAGGCAGCCGCTATTATGTTGACGAGTTGTGGTACAGCTATCCCAATGGCAACTGCCATTTGAAGACGCACGCCATAACCAGCAGCGGCGAGCATTTCTGGAAGGAGATGGAATACAAGGACTGCATCTACGACATGATGACTATCTATCTGCGTGCCCGCAACTTCGATGCCTCGAAGCTGAAGGAAGGCGACAAGATACCCCTTCCTATTTCCGATGCCAGCAAGATAGCCAATTCGTGGTTGAAGTATGGTGGATGTACAACTATCAAGATGAAGAACTCGAACGACAAGTACCGCTGTCTGGTCTTTTCCTTCATTGAGCGTGAGGACGGCGAGAACCACGAACTCATCCGTTTCTACGTCACTGACGACAAGAACCACCTGCCTGTCCGTCTGGACATGTTCCTCAGTTTCGGCTCAGCCAAGGCCTACCTGACTGGCTTCAAGGGTTTGCGCAACCCGATGGAGTCGAAGGTGGACTGATGTCTCTTGCCTTTTACTGCACGGCACGTATGCAGCGTCCGCTGAAACGGTTGCTCGACAGGTTGCCGTAATCTACGTTAATATCCGAGAAGTTGAACTCCAGGCACCACGCCTTGTTGGGGTTGTTGGTGTAGAGTGACGATGTCCAGTAGATGCCGTTGATGCCGCGGAACTGGGTGTCGGCATAGAAGCGGCATCCCGTGATGGGCAGGAAGATGTACTTGCCCGTCTTCTTACTGGAAACCTTATAGCCATTGATGCCGTCCTTGGTGGTCCACTCCCACGTACACTTGTTGATGAGTTCCTCAAACTCATCGACGGTGGGCATGCGCCACTTTCCGCCCCAGTTGGCCTGTGCAGCGTCGTCCGACGGTGCCAGCTGCGTCTTGCGGTCCTCCTTCGAATACTTGGTCAGGAACTGTGTGTCGCCCTTGCTCCATGCGTAGGTGTTCCACGAGTAGTACTGCTTGGGCTGAGTCTCGCCCCATGCGAAGTACGTGCCGTAGCCGGTCGATTTCTTGGCTCCCACGTTCATGTTAGCCCATTTCACACTCAGTCCCAGGTCCACAGCCTCCACTCCGTCGGGAGTCTTGGTGTTGTTGTCCGTTACGTTCACCTTGGCGTCGCCTACTGTAGCGCAGAGCATGGCAGCCAGTGTTATGATAAAAATCTTCTTCATAGTCTTGTTCTTTAGTTCAATGGTGCAAAAGTAATAAAAGTCCGGCGAAATAAAAAATAAAACACCGAAAAAAAAACCCCGCAAAATCATTGCGAGGTTTTTGGGGGTCACTTGCAAAAGTTTTTTTGCTTTACTTTTTGACCGTTTAGTCGGCCAGCGACTTTTATGGTTTAGTCGGCCAGCGACTGATCCAGGGCGTCGTTCACAATGGACAAGCCCTTGCCCACTACGGTGATGATGATGTAGTCACCCTGGCGCACGATTTTGGTGTCGGTATAAGCCTTCACCATCGCCGTACCGGGAGCCACGGGCGTCACCAGTCCGCTACGTGCGTCCACCTTGACAACCGTCTCGTCAAGGCTGGTCCATACCACCTCGTTCATGCCGCTGAACTTCTCGGCACACGTCAGCTGTACGGTACTCTCCATCTCAATGGTCAGCGCGTGGTTAACGACACCGGGGCCGCTGATGACCATGTCGCCCATGAAATCCTGTCCGTTGTCCGTGTTGCCAAATTTGTCGCAGGAGCTGAACATCGTGGTAACCTTGCCGTTGGCAGAGATGGTGTGGAACTGGTTGTCCTTCATAATCAGGTACTGTCCGGTAGCATAGTTCTTAGCCTCGATGGTGGGCACCATGCTGTTGCCCTCGTAGCTCTTGGCGTCGGTGGTGGCAGGCTTTGTGCCGCTCTTGGGACCGCTGGGGTTAGCCACGAACTCGTAGGCCTTTCCGCCCTTCAGTTCGTCGCACGAGAGGAGCACGCCGTTGTTGGCCTTGATAATCTTCGACTGGTTAGCCTCGTCGATGGGCAGGATGCGGATGTCGCCGTCCTGGGTGAAGGCACGATAGACGGTCACGCCCTCGGGCACCTTTACATCGACACCGCTCGAGAAGGTCCAGAAGCGGGCAGGTGCGGTAGCCTTGGCGGTCACCTTCTTAGCCTCGTAGTTCTCCTTCATGGTGTTCATCAGTGCATAGTCGTCCAGCAGTGCCAGCGGTGTCTGCACGTCAATGGGCTGACCGTCGGGCTTCATGGCGCCGGCCTCCACGGTCAGTGGCTCTTCGGTGTCGGGCAGTATGACCTTGGTCACCTTCACGTTGGCGTCGTTAGTCTTGAAGGCGTCGGCCTTGATTTCGCGTACTTCAAATACGTTGTTGCCCACCTGTGTGGTTGCGGCCACCTTGACGACGATTTCCGTCGGTGCATTCTCGGGCACCTCTACGCCGGTGATGCTCACGGGGATGATGGTGGTTTCACCCACGGGTTCGGGGGCACCTGCCGGTTCCATGTCCAGTGTCACGTCGGTCACCTCTTTCTCTTCGTCCTTCTTGTCCTCGGCGGGAGTTGGAATCTCGATGTCGTAAGTTACGTTCACCTCCACGCAGGCACGTGGCATGGTGAAGGTATAGACGTTGTCCTTCACCTTCTTCATCTCCACGCTG
>CACXTX010000081.1 GCA_902770635.1 uncultured Prevotellaceae bacterium
TTCAGCACTTCGAGTGTGTTGAAGTCATACGTCGGCTATGATTTGACATCAGTCGGACAGCATATCGATGGGCGCAACCTTTCATTGAAGGAGCATAATATCTATGCCAACGTCACACATCGTACTACGATAGGACACGGCTACAGCCTCTATACGGGTATCGCTAATTCTTCTGTGCTTACCAATATCGATGATGCACGAATGGTTGGTGACCATTATCATAATTTCCGTAATGAAGTACATGTGAAGGCCGAAGTATGCAAGGTATGTTCCGACGTTTTGAAACTGTCGGCAGGGGTTGAAAACTATATCCGCAATAGCACGCTGAGATATGAATCCGATCATTATCAGCTTGACTATAACATATTTGCTGCTCATGTCGATGCCCGGTTGCGCATTATTCCCCGCGTATTCCTCAACATGTCAGCAAGGGCAGAAATGATGAAGACAGATTGCCTACTGATGCCGAGGGCGACACTGAGTTATATCCCCAACAAGAATCTTCAATTCTCTTTGGTGGCAGGTCGTTACAGTCAAACTGCAGCTGATGACTATTTAGCACAAAGCCGAGGTGACTTCAGTCAAAGCACAGCCGACCATACCATATTCTCTATGCAGTATAAAACAAAGGCCACACTCCTACGCATCGAGCCTTATTGGAAGAAATATCACCATTTACCTTTGTTGGAGGATGGCGTTTATCAACCACATGGCTACGGCACAAGCCGAGGCTTGGATATCTTCGTTGAGAATCATTCGTTCGTTAAACATCTGACTACCTCACTTTCCTATTCATTCAATGATTCCGAACGGCTATATCTCAACTACACCGAAGTGCGGACACCCGATTACGTCTCTCGTCACAATCTGCGACTGACAGCTAAATACGCCATTGGCAAAGTTATCATCGGACTCGCTGAATCATACGCCAGTGGACGACACTTCCTTTCTGGCACCACTCCACATTACAACAGTGTAGATGTGAACCTCACCTATCTGTTAAGTCCAAAGGTCATCGTCTATACCTCGTTGAACAACATCTTCGGTCGCACTAATATCTTTCGTTATGACGCAAATGCTAATCCCGTCATGCCTTCCCGCGACCATTTCCTATACATCTGCATTTTTGTTTCACTTAAAAATAATAAAGCGTATGACATTTCAAACTTTTAACCACCGTGTGTTAGCCATCGTTCTCTTGATGATAGCATCAGTAAGTATCCATGCCCAACAGCCCACACAAGCAGACATGCTCAACAACGTAGCCAAACTGAAGCGTATCGAGGCTATGCAACCCGATAGCATTCAGCCAAAGTATCAACTGGCCCTCCAGAGTCTATCATTTTCAGTAACCTATCCCCATGCCCCTCAGACGGAAAACATGATTGCCGAGGCCGAACAGACCATCACAAAAATGGAGCAGATGAAAAATGCAGACCAGTCAGACATCTGTACCCTTCGTGGTTTCCTCTATATGGTACGCATCGTGCAGGATCCCGATCAAAACGGACAGCGTTTCTACATCGACGTAATGCAGAACTTTGAGAAAGCACTGAAACTCAATCCCGATAACCAACTAGCCAAGCAATTGCAACAGAAGTTCTTTGAAGGAATGAAACAGCAAACAAACAGCACAAAATGAGATTTGTTTACAAAGATATTCACTTCGGCGCAATAGCAACTTTTTATATCATAGCTTTATTGGTGCGCCTGATAACAATACTTGTGTTCAACAAGTTCCTTTCAATTGAAACGAACTATGCACTTCAAGTTTCGGCATCTCTTGCCACAGGGCTTGGCCCTGCTATCGGAGCTTTGGTGGCTATGCTTATTTTCAAACGTAGAACAGAATACACGCTCATAGGTAAGTCTGCCTGGAAGTCCATTGCGACTATAGTTATACCATGTATCGTTTTTGGCATTATCGGCGGATGGGACTTGGGCGTGACATGTTTGTTTGCATTTGCGTATGGTTTGTTGGAAGAATTTGGTTGGCGAGGCTTTTTGCAATACGAACTCAGGGAATTACCTGTGTGGCAATATGTACTTATTATCACAATGATGTGGCTTCTGTGGCATTTAGATTTATCTTATCGAAGTATTTTGTCATTCTTCCTACTTCTGCTTTTCGCTTCATGGGGAATAGGAAAGGTGGCGACTGATACTCATTCGCTACTTTTCTGCGCTGCATTCCATGGCATTGTGAACTTCTCGAAACATGGGCTACTCTTAAATACTACTTTCCTTATAGCTTTCATCTGCATTATCATATTTTGGTTTCTTATATGGTATTTTATTAATTCACCAAAATATAGTAAGATTAAATTATCAAAATGATACAACTCATATTATCATACAATGGTTTAAGCCCATAAAGTAACTGATGGATGCGCGAAAGATACCATTCAACTATGGCAAAGTCATAGATAAGTCTGCATTTTTGCCGAACTGGGCTAACTTCCACGACTTCCTGCTCGGCGAGGTTCGCTACCTGTCAGTGAAGAAGGCTTATCCCAACGAGGCCGAGGAGCTCTTCGCCGAGGCCCAGAAGATGGCCCAGCTCCGCTACAAGACCTACGTCCGCAAGACACAGGAAGACTGGAGCCAGGAGTAATCATCACGAAAAGTTTAGGGCAATCCCCTATCCTATCTATATTCAAAGAGGTGAGACCATTGCGGTTTCACCTCTTTTTCCTTCACCAAACAACCGGTACATGTCCTTGTCGCCCATTCCCCGTTCCGTAGAGGATGAGGAAGAAGGTATTATGGGCGGTCTTGGGCTGATATTTCTTCTGGAGGCGGCTGAAGGCGGCGAAGGCGATGGCTTTGTAATAGTCGATGAAGCATTTGTAGTCGTCGTTTGACCAGTTGGAGGGTGCCGTCCTTCCTAATTTCGTCGTAGAGCAGTTTGCCACAGACAAAACGGGGCGACTCCTGTTCCACAAGTTCACGAATCTTGCCGTTCAATTCCTCTATCTGCTGCACGGTGTCAGTGTTGACCTGTTGTCTCCTATTTCTATGTTCCCCAAGTACTTTGTTAAACAATTATAAATATTATAAGAATAATTTGTCAACTATAAATATAGTTATTATCTTTGCACCATAGTTGAACAATTACAAAACAAAAAGACATGGCAAAGAAAGAATTAAAAGAGTTGACGCATGCCGAGTTAGAGGTGATGCAGATACTATGGGAAAAGAAAAAGGCACTCGTCCGCGAGGTTCTTGACGAGATGCCCGAACCAAAGCCAGCCTACAATACGGTTTCCACGGTGGTACGGGTGCTGGAGAAAAAAGGCTTTGTAAGTCATAAAGCTTTTGGAACGACCTACCAGTATTTTCCGTTGGTGCGAAAGAAGGAATACACGAAGGGGTTCATGGACAATGTGATGCATAACTTCTTTGGTGGTTCCATACACCAGATGCTCAGTTTCTTCAATGACACCAAGTCTGTCAGCATCAGCGAACTGGAAGAGATTATCAAGACTATAAAGGAAGAAAGCAAATGAAGTCACCTGTTCTGTATATCATAGAAAACCTGATTTGCAGCGGTCTTTTTCTGATAGTTTACCAGTTGATGATAGATCGTGCGACGTCCTACCTTATAAGGCGTCGTTTCCTCATACTGTCTGTTGCGGTATCGTGTATGATTCCATTGTTGCAGATTCCTATTGCAACAAATAATCTGCCCAAAAGCATTCAGACAACGTATGGAGCCATCAACACGCAAGCCGAATATACGGGAAGTAATGCTTTGCTCTATATTGGCTGCACAATATATCTGCTCGGTGTACTTGCAATGGCAACCTCTGCGTTTTCACAACTATATAGGCTGAAAAAAATTCACAGATATGGGAAGGAAACGAAGGAAGGCGGCCAGAGTACAGTTATTAGCAAGGCTGTAAAATCTCCATTTTCGTTTTGGCACACCATTTACCTGCCACCCATTGCTAACGACGCTGAGCGTAGTCACATCCTTGCTCATGAATGTGCGCATATTCTCCACGGTCATTCCAAAGAACGAATACTGATGGAGGTGGCAAAGACTGTGTTTTGGTTCAATCCCTTTATCTGGATTGCCACCCGATGGCTGACCGAGGTACAGGAAATGGAGGCCGACAGAGAAGCACTCAGTAACGGTTTTAAACTGAATGACTATCAGGCGACCTTACTCAAATATCTCTTTGGTGTCAATCTCGATGTGGTAAACTGCATGTCGAGACACTCGCTCTCTTACCGCTTCAAGGCAATGACGAAAGTGCAGGCTCATCAGAACTGGCGCATCTGGATACTCCTACCAATGGTAATGCTTAGTCTCGCATTGTTTGCCGTCACTCCATCCCGTTCTGTTTCTGGCCCTCTTATCCTTATTGACGGCCAACAGGCAGATCGTTTTGACCACATACCGCCAGAGCAAATAAAAGCCGTAACGGTATTGAAAGATTCTAAGAACATCAACAAATATAAACAGCAATACGGCCAACAGGCCGGCAACGGCATCATACTCATAGAACTCATTAGATAACATATCATAAGCATGAAAAGAATCGTCTTCTTATTGACGGGGCTTCTGGCCTTGTCCCAGATTTTACACGCCCAAAATAATGAGGCTACCAAGTACGAATGTATCTATGAATACAAAGTGAATAACGGTAATCCTGGCGAGGTGTATTCCACCATACTGATGCTGAATGACACTGCCGCCATGTTCAGCGACTATTCGGCATACCTCGTTGATTCTGTGTTGCTTGTCGGTGGCACAGACGAAGAAAACGAACACTATCAGAAACAGATGGTGAGGAATGAATATTTTTTTGACCAGACCGTCTGGCAAAACATCCCTGACGGGAAATATACAGTTTGTGGCACCATTACACCAGAACGCTATTACTATACTGAAGATGCCAACACGATTGTCTGGACTATGGCAGAAGGAACAGATACGATTTGCGGATACTCTTGTGGAAAGGCAACAGGCGAATATGGCGGTCGGTTATGGACGGTATGGTACACGTCGCAGATTCCTGTCGTATATGGACCATGGAAACTCTGTGGACTCCCAGGACTTGTCATGAAAGCCAAGGATACCAAGGGTATACATACTTTCGAAGCCATTGCATTCCGTAGAGGCAACATAGACATACAAGCCCCCAATACCAAGAACCACCTCAAAACAACTCGGGAGAAGTTTGTCAAAACGAAGAATATTTTTGAAAAGAACCCTATGGGCAATATACCCGTTGAGTCCATTGGCCATGTGAGGATAGACAAGCATGGAGGTGGAAAGGGCTCTATATTCATAGACGGGCAACAACTACGCATTCACCCAAATGGATACATACCCTTGGAATTACAATAAATTCCCATTGATTATGACTCATCGTATATTTCTTATCATTGTACTATTCGCCATATATGCCTGCAAATCTGCAGCTCAGGTTGTTGTGGGCGGTATGGTGACGGATGGGGATGGCCCAATGAAAGGTGTCATCATCAAGGCCATAGCCGATAACAAGATGTTAGCCTATACCGTGACGAATAGTGCAGGCAAATATACGGTTAGGATTCCCCCAAGTGACAAACCTTTATGCCTATCGGCCGAACATTTGGGATATGAAAAAGAAACAAGAGACATAGCATATAAGACACAGATATGCAACTTCGTTTTGCATGAGACATCGCAGGTTCTGCAAGAAGTGGTTGTCAAGGCATCACCCATATCACAGCGTGGTGATACACTATCGTATCATGTGGCATCGTTCACCACAGCATCGGATTACACTCTTAATGACGTTCTAAAAAGACTGCCTGGAATAGAAGTTGCCAGCAATGGCAGCATCCAGTACATGGGAAAGGAGATTTCCAAATTCTATATAGAAGATGTGGATTTGCTGAGTGGCAAGTATAACATTGCCACCAACAACATACCCGCAGAGTACGTCAATTCTGTGCAAGTGTACAACCATCATCAGCCTGTGAAGATGAACAAGGATATTTTCTCTGACGACGTTGCACTGAATATCAAACTGAGCAAGAAGGCGAAACTCAAACCAGTGGGTACGATTGAGGGGACGTTTGGCCTGTCAAAGGAGAAAGCACTCTATCAGTTGGGCGGTGCAGGAATGTTGTTCACCAAGAAGTTCCTAACTATTGCAACCGTCAAAGTAGGCAATGAATCGGCTTTTGCTGAGCGTGAGGGAATTGATCATTTTGCTTCCACGAAGCAGCACTCGCTCTCAGAGGACATTCTGGGCAATATCTCCGCTTCAACACCTCCGCTAGCCACTGACAGATATTCTTATCCGCAAGACCAGCACTATTCTTTGAATAGTAGTCTGAAGTTGTCGGATAATAAAACCTTAAAAATGAATATTGGGTATGCGTATTCTCATAGGCAGCACTCATACGGTGATACGCAATCATTCTTTGCTGTCGATACGACCATCGTCATAGAACAAGAGAAAAATTATTCTGTCTCTAAGAAAACTCCGTCATTCTCGCTGGAGTACAAGAACAATTCACCAAATGCCTATATTGTCAATGCCTTCTCGTCAAGCGCATCGTTCAGAACTGCGGAATTGCCTACTTTGCGAAGCACCTTAACCTCTCGGCAGGGCCAAAGCCTTGATGCCTACAATGTCTCTAATGAGTTGATTGCCAACTGGCGGCGTGGGCGTTGGAACATCAATACCTCCAATGTCATGCAGTTGTCCGTTTCGCCCGATGCTCAGTTGG
Organism: uncultured Prevotellaceae bacterium; assembly: GCA_902770635.1. Lineage (GTDB taxonomy): Bacteria > Bacteroidota > Bacteroidia > Bacteroidales > Bacteroidaceae > Prevotella. The sequence continues at coordinate 6,736 of CACXTX010000081.1, forward strand.
ATATCCAATATGGCTATCAAAAGGTCTCGCAATGGATGAAGTCGTTAGACTTCTCTGTTATAGAGAAACTATCGGGCGTTTATGTCAAGCAGCATACCCGCCTGTATCTCCCGCTGACGATACAATACAAGCGGCAACACATACGCACGATGTTGTCCGAGGACAGTCTGGCAACCATTGGCAACAACTGTGCCTTCGATAATTTCAGATTCTCATTCTCACCTCAATATGAATACACGACACCCCGACTGAATATCCGTACAACCTTAGCCGCTCATGCTGACTATATCTGCAATTATGAACGTAACAGCAATATGGATATCTCGTGCTTCAAACTATCCCTTTGCCCTGAGGCTGACATCATCTATAAGGTCACGCCAGGTGCAACTATCACAACAAAAGCCAACTACAAACGTTCCTTCGGTGACATCCACGATTTCCTTTCCACTCCTATACGAACCGACATACTCATGGAGCGTGTGTCTTTAGGAGCGCTGTCGGACAAAAAGGTCTTTACGGCAAAATTGCGTTTCGACTACAAGTTCCCCATTAGCCAATGGTTCTTCAACATGGACTTAACATACCGAAACACAAAGTCTAATAATATCGCCTCACAATTCGTCACTGACGATATGATAGTTTATGC
>CACXTX010000082.1 GCA_902770635.1 uncultured Prevotellaceae bacterium
TTGAGGTAGAAAATGATACTGTAGGTACTCTTCATTTTTACACTAATTATACGTTTAACTTTCAGTTTGCAAAATTAGTCAATGCTGAGCATCCGATTTCTACGCAAATCTATTCAAATTTCGGCAACTCGTACCAAAGTCGGTTCAATTTCTCAAACTCGTTGAATATCAACCGTTTCAGTGTCTGAAAGTAACCTATTTGCCTCGATTTTCACAATTTCAGAAACAAGTTACGAATTAGATACTTAAATCTTTCCTTCATACCGTACTCAAGTTGCAGTCCACTGTTCTCATCATTCCGCAGTTTCCATCCAAATCCCCTGATTTGCAACGATTTTTCCGCTTTTCTCCTCTTTTGTTATCCGATAGCTGGTTTTGGTCTCATAAAGAACTCATAAAGAAGTCATAAAGAGGTCATAAAGAACTCATAAAGAAGTCATAAAGAGGTCATGTTCAGGTCTAATTGAACTCCAAATGGCCACATATTCCAAGGTAAGGACATAAGTTAAACTCTTAAATAATTAAATTATGAAAAAAAGTAATGTGAAAAATCCAAAGACCACTGCACAGACATTGCAGCGCGTTTTGGTCAAGGTGGTAGCTATGTGCTACACCATGTTGAAGACCATCTGCAATCATTCCTTCGAGAATGTGGGACGGGGCTTCGCGTCAATGAACAAGTTTAAGAAGGTGAACCTGCGTTACCTTCGCGAACGTGCATCATCGCTGCAGAACTTGGGCCAGAGCCTGACCCAGTTCTTCCAGTTCATTCCTCTTCAAAGTGACAAGTGGTCGCCCTTCGCCGCCATCATCTCACAGGGGCATCTGCCCGAGGTCACGGTGAGCATCGATGCAGAAGGCGGCCATAAGGCGTGTGTCAACTCTCCTAGCCGTACCTATGCCGACTTTGTCAATTCATGGGGGCTTCAGCGTGGTGACCAGTTGACATTTGTAACCGTTCAGAAGCGTCAAGGCAAGTATGAAGTGAACTACGCCCGCATCGTACTCAACCCTCGCAATGCTGACGGCAGCGGTGCTCCCATGAGCACAGAGATTGTGAACAGCGAGGGCGAGTTCCCTTGCAGCAACTGGAAGAATCGCCTGAACTTCTCGACTTTCGAGTTTGACACCGACCACTTCAACTTCGTGTTGGGACGTGATGGCGATGTGGTAGCAGCTGGCATCATCGTCAGTCGCAAGGACAGAAGCGGCGACTGGTTCCGCAGCAACTGCCAACTGGTACTTAACGAGGCTGGTATTGGCAGCGACTTGTGCAGTCTGGCTGAGGCTGTGGAGAAGAGCTATGCAACGGCTGACATTGACATGGAGTCAGAGTTTTATCTGAACAATGCCGCATCTGGTGGTACTGGAACGACAGAAGATGTTACTCCCAGTGGTGGCGGTGGTGTGACACCTGGCAGTCCTGTCTATAACACAGTGGCAACCATCAACGGTGTCAACCAGAGCATTGCAGGCGGCAGCGTCACTGCCACGGCACCTGTTGCCAGTGTAGCCGTCAGCGGCACTAATCTGGGCGAGGTGGCCTTCACAGCTAAGGTGGATGGTACGGGCGATGCTATTAATCCCACCAGTCACAATGCCACTGGCGCTTCGTTTACAGGTCTGAACGTAGCGGCTGGTCACAGCCTTATGGTCTATCGCGGTGGTGTCCTCTGGTTCACTGTCACCGCTCAAGATGCAGACGACCTGGGCGACGGCGATTAAGCGTTGATTAGGTATCAAAGGAAAGGGGACTGCCAAAATATGGTGGTCTCTTTTTTTGTTATGTACCTTTTGGTAAGGTTTTGACAGCTACTGCAGAACGGGCGGGATCTGGTTCAGAAATGAAATTAAAATAATAATGAGAGATTTTGCCACCATATCAAGCCTGCAAATCCTGCGAGTCTCTTTGCGAGCCTCACGCCAACGGGGGAAATACTTGTCCATAAGGGCATGGAAACGGGCATTGTGGCTGGGTTCTAAGAGGTGACATAGTTCGTGAACTACCACATGTTCGACGCACCATTCCGGCAACAGCAGGACATAGGCCGAAATGCAGATACTCCGGTCTTTCACGTTACACTGGCCCCAGCGAGAGATGGTAGGCTTGTAATAGACGATGCTTGGCTTAACTCCCATTTCCTTGGCGTGTTTTTCCAACATCGGCTCCACCATTGTCTTCAACCGCTTTAATGCGTCATCGCCTTGGGCACGAGTGGCCAGGGGCAGCTGATTGAAGAACTTTGCCCGTTGTTCCTGCTTTTCGTAAGTCTTCTTCCTTGCCTGGTTTATCCAGTCTTTATGCTCCTCGATGAACGCCATCACTTTATCGCGAGGCATTCCGATAGGGGCCGACACATGCACATCGCCATTCTTCACGATGCGCATTGACAATCGACTTGTCCGCCTGTATGTTACCTGTATAGCCATTTTCTTGGCTGCAAAGTTACGCATAATCCGTGAGAAAAAAGATTTAAAAGCATAAATATTGTTTTTTTTGTAATCGAATTCCAGAGAAATTGTTGTACCTTTGCACCGATGGATATAGAACGTTTTTTAACATCGCTCCTGAATGTTGTCTGCGAGATGTCTCCCTATCTGTTGCTGGGATTCTTCATCGCGGGAGTGTTGCACGTATTCGTGCCGCAGAGGTTCTATGCTAATTACCTTTCACGGAATAACAAGCTGTCGGTGCTATGGGCGGCGTTGTTGGGTGTGCCACTGCCGCTGTGTTCGTGCGGAGTGATTCCTACGGCTATCGGGCTGAGGAACGAGAAGGCTTCGAAGGGAGCCATTGCCTCGTTTCTCATTGCCACACCGCAGACGGGCATCGACTCCATCCTGGCTACGTTCTCTCTGATGGGACTGGGGTTTGCGATTATCCGTCCTACAGCAGCACTCATCACGGGTGTTTGCGGCGGACTGCTGGTAAACCGACTGGTAAAAGAAGATTCCTGCTGCTCATTAGCAGAAGATTCTCACCCCTCACCTCTCACTCCTCACCTCAAGATCTGGCGAGTGCTGAAGTATGCCTATTTTGACATGCTTCGCGACATCGGTCTGCGGCTGCTCATAGGCCTTATCGTGGCAGCATTGATTCAGGTGGCTGTGCCTGACGAGTTTTTTCTCAGTTTCGGCAGTCAGCCGTTGTTGCAGATGCTGGCCATTCTGGTGATAGCTGTGCCAATGTATATCTGCTCAACAGGTAGCATACCCGTGGCAGCGGCATTGATGATGAAAGGTCTTTCGCCAGGTGCCGCTTTGGTGATGCTGATGGCTGGGCCAGCGGTTAACCTTGCCTCCATCCTTGTGGTCCATAAGTCAATGGGACAACGTTTTACCGCGATCTATCTGATGACTATCGTAGGTTTCGCTGTTCTGTTCGGACTGTTGCTCAATGCTACGGGAATAGACTTCGCCGTGACTTCTCGGGATGTTTGCTGCATGGGCACATCCGCTCTGCCAAGTCCGTTTAAAATCGTTTGTGCTACAGTATTAACATTATTAATTATATTTGCTCTTATGATGAAATTATTCAGCCGATTTACAGACAAAAAACAGTTAGACCCCGATGTGACCGTCTATCGCGTTGAGGACATGCACTGCAGCCATTGCGAGGCAGCGGTAGTCCGTGCCGTAGAGGAAGTGCCAGGCGTAGAGAAAGCCAAAGCCAGTGCCTCTGCCAACACGCTCACCATCAAAGGCCCTGCTGCCGAAGATGCTGTCCGCGCCGCCGTTGAGGGTATCGGCTACACGTTCAAGGGAAAGGCCTGAACTCAGTCCATTTGCAAAATGTGTTAAATGTGTTGGAGAGAAGCGGGATTCTGTTGCTAGAAGTGTAGAAGAAGGTCCTTTATAACCTTACAAGGGTTTCCTACGGCAACGGTATTTGACGGAATATCACCTACCACAACAGAGCCGGCTCCGATGGTGACATTATCGCCGATAGTAACTCCAGGAAGGATGGTCACGCTACCTCCAATCCATACGTTATGACCAATGGTGACAGGCTTAGCCCATTCCTGACGGGAGTTACGCTCCACAGGATCGGTACTATGACAGGCGGTGTAAATGCTTACATTAGGGCCGATAAAACAGTCATCGCCTATGGTGACACGGGCTTCATCGAGGACGGTGAAGTTGAAGTTGGCAAAGAACCGTCTGCCGATGCTTATCTGTTTGCCATAGTCGCAGCGAAACGGCTGGTTGATGAGAAAGTCATCATCTGCCACATGGCCAAGCAAGCTCTTCAGGATTTCCTTCATCCGCTGGGTTTCTGACGGACGCAGGGTATTATATTCGTAAAGAACCTCTCTTGTCGCTATCAGTTCTTTTATTAGTTCTGGATCCACGGCGGAATAGACTTCGCCTGCCAGCATCTTCTCTTTCTCTGTCATACGCTTCACTATCTTGCTAGTCTGTTAAAAGTGCAGGCGGTCAGCTATTTCGACAATAGGGAGTTTCCCATCCCTGTCGGGGATGGTGTCGTGGCCGTATTGCCACATCCATGTGGTTTCCAATCTGAACATATTGCAATAAATGATGACTTCAGGGTGCAAATATAAGAAGAAATTCTGAATTATTTTCGTTTTGGTCAATTTTTATTCCGTTTAAATTTCACTAATATGGAAAATATTGCTTATCTTTGCAAAATTATAACAAACAACTGTATTCACACAAAAAGAAGAAGCCTTGGTAGATACCGGCCTGCCTGCAGGCTTCCCTGATAGTGCACCAGAAGAAACGGCACCCATACATTGTTCTATGAAACAGATACACGCTTTTCTTGTGGAGCAACAATAAACGTATAGATATGGTACAAAAACAATTTCATCGACATTATGCGACCAAAGGGCCACAGCTTTTTTGGATTATCTTCGCATACCTGATACTGGGCTGGTTCTTTCCCGTTTTGGGTTGGGCAGCCCTCATCTGCATGATAGGCCCCGTTCTGACATCTGTCTGGAAAGGGCGTTTCTGGTGCGGCAATGTCTGTCCCAGAGGCAATATGTACGACCGTTTGTTATTCAAGTATTCTCCTCATCGTCCTATTCCCAGATTCGTCCGTACTTTCGGTTTCCGCCTGTTTATGGTATTCTTCATCTTCGCCATGTTCGGCATACAGATGTATTTTGCCTGGGGCGACTGGGGCGCAATGGGTTTGGTTTTCTGGAAAATCATCCTGCTGACCACCATCGTTGGCGTAACCCTGTCCTTCATCTATGCTCCTCGTACCTGGTGCAGTTTCTGTCCGATGGGGTCGCTGTCATCATGGGTGGCTCCCAAGAGAGCTCCGCTGCCAAAAGCATATAAGAGCATTCACGTCAGCAGCCAGTGTGAAGAGAAATGCAAGCTGTGTGCGCGTGTTTGTCCTATGCAACTTACTCCCTACAGCAGTCGAGGCGATCAGTTAGGCTACCTGCATCCCGATTGTCTGAAATGCAGGAAATGTGAGAAGGCATGTCCTACAAAAATCATTGAAATGAAGTAACAAATCATCAGCACCCTCCAAGGTGTGCTCATACCGAATTAATTAATAAAACAAGCAATGAAAAAGAAGTTATTATTGTGGACGATGGCTCTGATGTGGGGGCTGGTCTGTCCGGCAGTGGCTGGTAATGGAGCCAATGTTGAAGAAGATGAGGACCCGATGCAGGTCTTTGTTGGTAAGCAATACACCGATTTGCAGATGAAAGACCTTAATGGTCAGACGCATCGGCTGAGTGAGTATGTGGGTAAAGGAAAGTGGGTGCTGATAGATTTCTGGGCATCCTGGTGCGGCCCCTGTCGTGAAGAACTGCCTGAGTTGGTCAAGGTGTATCAGGCATACCATTCAAATGGCTTCGAGGTCGTAGGTATCTCGCTCGATGATGATGCGCAGGCCTGGCAGAAAGCTGTCAAGAAGATGAAATTGTCCTGGCATCACCTCTCCGATTTGAAAGGCTGGGATTCAAAGGCTGTTGTAACCTATAAGGTGTTCGGCATTCCAACCAATCTGTTGGTGAATCCCAAAGGAAAGATTGTCGCAAGCAATATCGACATTGACGACTTGATAGATAAGCTCAACGAAGTGTTGGGTAATTGACAAATAAATCCGCAACCTCTTTTTAGGGAGATTGCGGATTGATTGTGTCTAACAAGTTTCTCCTGGACTTAGGTTCTGGGAGAGATTTGCAGGTTTCAATAACCAACTCAGAAAGGTAATCGTGGTCATCCACATCTGCTATGTAGAAATAGTCCTTTGCTCCCTCATAGGGTGGACGTAGTTCTGCCTTTCTGAGCAATGGTCGAATGGTCTCTGTTGGTTTCAGGAAGAACTTGTCATCACAGATAAGACCAAATATCTTTCCATCGCAATAAATACCATAGTCACCAAACATTTTCTTGGCGACTATATCACCAGCTTTTGAACATTGGTCAACAATATATTGCACAAAGTCTATACTACTTGCCATATAATTCCGATTTGTCTAATAGCTTCTGATATAACTGCGAGTCGCTGTATTGCTCAGAATCTACAGAATTTATAAGTTCGCGTAACGTCATTGACAGCCCCAATATTAATCTGTTACCACTTCATTGAAATGCTCTTTGCCCCAGGCTATCAGTGCTGTGAGTGCTGGCATGAGTGATTTGCCTGTATCAGTCAGGGAATACTCCACTCGGGGAGGAACCTCCGGATAGACCTCACGATGTACCAGGTGGCTCTGCTCCAGACTCTTCAATGTCTGCGAGAGCATCTTCTG
>CACXTX010000083.1 GCA_902770635.1 uncultured Prevotellaceae bacterium
GGAGGCCAAGCGCCTTACCGACGAGTTTGCTCAGAAGGAGGGTCGTCGTCCGCGTATCTTCGTTGCCAAGATGGGTCAGGATGGTCACGACCGTGGTGCAAAGGTAGTGGCAACAGGTTATGCCGATTGTGGCTTCGACGTGGATATGGGTCCATTGTTCCAGACACCTGCCGAGGCTGCTCGTGAGGCTGTCGAGAATGATGTACACATCGTTGGTGCGTCTTCTCTGGCTGCTGGTCATAAGACACTCATTCCACAACTTATCGAGGAGTTGAAGAAGCTCGGTCGTCCTGACATCATGGTCACCGCTGGTGGTGTGATTCCTGCTCAGGACTACGACTTCCTCTACAAGGCTGGTGTGGCTTGCATCTTTGGCCCAGGAACCCCGATTCCCTATTCTGCCATTGAGATGATGAAACTGTTACTTGACAAAGAGTAATTAAACCAAGAACCCCCGCTTTTTCTGGCGGGGCTTCTTTTTCTTTAAGAAAATCAGAGAAGAATAGGCTTGATGAAAAGACTGATTATTTTTTTGTTTACCTGCATAGCCCTTTTGGGCTGTAAAGGCAGCCATGAGGACGATACAGCTCTCCGCATACAGATGGAGGTTCTCTATGGTGAGAACAAAGAGTTGCAGGCAGTACCCGAAGGCCAGCCTGTAGCCATTGTTGAAAATGGCGTGTTCGTAGGTCAGAGCAACGACGGAGTTCTCTCCTTCAAAGGCATTCCCTATGCCAAACCGCCTGTGGGCGAACTACGCTGGCATGCACCTCAGCGTGCCGACTCGTCCGACGTCATTCGTGAGGCCTATTATTTCGGCAAGTCGGGCATTCAGACGCTCTCATCGAGCGTTCGGGCTTCTTATTACAAGCAAGGTGAGGACTGTCTCACGCTCAATGTGTGGACGGCGAGCGATACCATTAGGCATCGTCCTGTAATGGTGTGGATTCATGGTGGAAGCTATGGTTGGGGTGGCACGTCCGATCCGATCTTCGAGGGTCACAATTTCGTGAAGGCTCATCCTGAGGTGATTCTTGTCACCATTAACTACCGCTTGGGTCTTCTCGGTTTCCTCGACCTGACGCAGATGGAGGGTGGGGAAGACTATGCGGAGAGTGGCAATTTGGGCCTTCTCGACCAAGTAGCTGCTTTGGAGTGGATACAGCGCAACATTGCGGTCTTTGGAGGCGATGCCTCGCAGGTCACCATCTTTGGTGAATCTGCAGGTGGTGGCAGCGTGTCGTTGCTTACCGTGATGCCCAGAGCTCGTGGACTTTTCCAACGTGCCATTGTTGAGAGTGGTTCTGTGGCACTTTCCTGCACTCGTGAGGATCATAAATTACTCATTGGGCGTCTGCAGAAAGCAACGGGTGCCCAGTGTGTCAATGACCTCATGAAACTGAGCGAGTCGGAGCTGATGACCATCAACGAGGGGCTGAACCAATATAACTGCTTTCCTCTTCGCGACGGCACAATCCTCCCCCTTGACCCCTATGCTGCCTATGCCAGTGGTGCAGCTAAGGATGTTGATATGCTGATGGGTACCAATGGAGACGAGGCACGCTTTTGGATAAAGTCGATGGGTGGTCTTGATATGTACAAGCTGATGTTGTCCGTGTGGTTCGACAACGTCTTGATGGGCCTTGACAACGAGAATCGCCACCGTGTGGAGCAATTTGTGGATAATCGTGACGACGAGCGCATATGGAATCTCTCTGAGTTCATGACCGAACTGATGTTCCGTGGTCCCATGCTGACTATGGCCGATGGCCATTCTTCCTCAGGAGGCAATACCTTCGTCTATTACTGGTCATATCCATCAGCACGTCCCTTGTGCGGTGCTTGTCATGCAGTCGAAGTGTCTTATGTGCTGAACAATCCGCAGGACACCATCTACACGGGTGGCAATGTCAACCTCCCCCTTGCCGCAGAGGTTCAGAAGATGTGGGTCAACTTCGCTGTGACGGGCAATCCCTCTACCACGCTCCACGATTTCCCCTGTTACGATACCAGTACACGCCAATGTATGCGACTTGACACCACCATTTGTGTTGAGAAGGATTTGCTGAGCGAGCAACGCCGGGTGGTATCTCCTCTTGTTCCTCTTTATATCAGCCCGCTCTACTGCAATATGAGCCTCAATGTCCCCACCATTTGGTACTGTGCAGCTTGGGTACTCATTCCTTTGCTCCTTTTTATCGTACTCATCGTCTGGGGAATCAGCCAATGGAGAAAAAGAAAACAGGGTGCCTGAGCACCCTGTTTTTTATCTCATGTTGTAGAGAATGAACGAGTAGATGTCGGCCTGCTCTTCCAGGACTTTGGCAAGGGGCTTGCCGCTTCCGTGTCCCGCCTTGGTGTCGATGCGAATCAGTACGGGATTCTTGCCCTCGTGGCACTCCTGCAGGGTGGCTGCAAACTTGAAGGAGTGTGCAGGAACCACACGGTCGTCGTGGTCGGCAGTCGTTACGAGGGTGGCAGGGTAGGCGACACCCTTCTTTAGATTGTGCAGAGGAGAATAGCCCTTCAGGTACTCGAACATCTCCTTCGAATCCTCGCTGGTACCATAGTCGCTTGCCCAGTTCCATCCAATGGTGAACTTATGATAGCGCAACATATCCATCACACCCACCTGGGGAATAGCCACACGGAACAGGTCCGGGCGCTGTGTCATACAGGCGCCTACCAGCAGTCCGCCATTCGAACCACCCACAATGGCCAGCTTGTCGCTGGAGGTGTATTTCTCGCGAATCAGGTATTCGGCAGCACTGATGAAGTCGTCAAACACGTTCTGCTTTTGCATCTTCGTGCCAGCCAAGTGCCACTCCTCACCATACTCGCTACCACCACGCAGGTTCACCTGTGCATAGATGCCTCCCTGTTCGAGGAAGGGGATGCGCATAGCGGAGAAACCAGGTCCCAGCGATATGTTGAAGCCGCCATAGCCATAGAGATAGACGGGATTCTTGCCGTTGCGCTTCAGTCCTTTCTTATATGTAATAAACATAGGTACGCGCGTACCGTCCTTGCTGTTAAAGAATATTTGCTTGCTCTCGTAGTCCTGCATGCGGAACTTTATACTCGGCTGCGCATACAATGTACTCTCGTTCTTCGCCATATCGTAGCGATAGATGGTGCCAGGCATGGTGAATGATGTGAAGGAATAGAAGCACTCGGGTTGCTTCTCGTCGCCCGTAAAGCTCACGCTACCCACCATAGGCAGTTTTACCTCGTGGTGCTTCTTGCCATCCAAACCATAGACGAAGGCATGGTCGGAAGCATCCTGGTTATAGGTGAGGACGAACAAGTGGTTGATGACCTCAACACCACTCAGCGTGTTCTGCTGTTCTGGTATCAGCTCCTGCCAGTCGTTGATGCCGGGCTTGCGGATGTCAGCCACCATGATGCGACCCTTGGGAGCTCCGTAGTTGGTGTAGATATAGAACTTGCCGTTCTCGTCGTAGATGGGCGAGTACTGGAAGTCCATGTTGTCCGTCAACTGCATGAACTGCGAGTCCTTCTGCTTTAGATTACGCACAAACAGGTTGTTACCAGCACCGGCACCCGCCTCAAACAGATACATCAGCGTCTCCTCCTCGTTGACGCTTACCTCGTAGAAGCGTTTGGGCTGTGTGGGATTCTGATAGAACAGCACATCTTCCGACTGTGGTGTGCCCATCTTGTGATAATAGATTTTCATGCCCTCGTTGACGTTCGAGAACTCCTTACCCTCCTCAGGACGGTCGTATGATGAGTAGTAGAAGCCATCGCCACACCATGCAGCCCCAGAGAACTTAGCCCATTCAATGTGGTCGTTGGTCAACTGTCCCGTCTTCAGGTCAATGACATAGAACTCCTGCCAGTCAGAGCCTGAGCGTGAGATGCTGTAGGCTGCCCATCGTCCGTTGTTCGAGAAATAGACACCCTTCAAGGCTACTGTTCCGTCCGTGCTCAGCGTGTTGGGGTCGAGAAACACGCGAGGCTCGCCACCCAACTTGTCCATCTGGTACATCACATACTGGTTCTGCAGTCCGTTGTTCTTGTAGAAATACCACTTGCCGTGACGCTTGCGAGGAGCCCCGATTTTCTCGTAGTTTGAAAGCTCCGTCAGTCTTTTCAGCAATTTCTGGCGGAAGGGAATCTTGCTCAGATAGCTGTTCGTCACCTTGTTCTCCGCCTCCACCCAGGCAGCCGTCTGCTGCGAGGTGTCGTTCTCCAGCCAGCGGTAAGGGTCAGCCACCTTCACACCGAAGTATTCATCTACCGTGCCGTCTTTCTCCGCCTTCGGATAAAACAGCTGTTGAGCCGTAGCCACCGTAGTAGCTATCGTTGCCATAGTCATGATAAATATCCTTTTCATATTAGTTAAGTGTTATTTTCGTGCAAAGATACAAAAAATAATGCAGGGAGAGATGAAAAATGAAATTTTTTAGCTCGCAATGAATATCATTTAAGAAAAAATGCTTATCTTTGCAACGTAATAAAACAAAAGATTATGAAGTACGAAGAATTAGACAACAATGTTGCTTCTGTAACGGATACAGAAACAATGGATTTGGAAACGGCTCGTCAACTTCTGCATCAGATGGTGAAGGAGGTATATGCCAAGCCATGATAGCATACAGATACGAGATTAGTCGTCAGTGCTATGAGAAGATATATGAATTCTATTACCATGTGGCACTAAAATACAGGCATACCTATTCTGAAGAATTAATGCATAAGAATATCGATGATGCCATCGATTCAATGTATCAGATTGAACGTACACTTCTAAGAAGGCAACCCACTATCACACGATGGATAGGATTTAATATGGCCAATACAGATACATGGTATTTCGCTTATACTATAGAAGATAAAACTATCATCATTGTCGATGCATGTCATGCACAGAACATGCATGATGATAAATTATAATAAGTTAACAAAGGAAGTCCACACGGGCTTCTTTTTTTGTTTGCCTCATGGTTTAATACTATTATCAAAACACTTCCTTCGCTCCACTCAAATAGATCAGGTGTTAGTCTCTTGATTCATGGATAGAGTTCAATATGACTTCAATATGACTTCGGTATGACTTCGGTATGAGTTCAATATGAGTTTAATATGAGATTAATATGAGTTCAATATGACTTCGGTATGAGTTCAGTATGAGATTAATATGAGTTGAATGAACAAATCAGGTGATAAAAGTACACTAAGAATAAGGGTAGCACCCGTTACCTTTTGTCGGATGCTTTTTGGAGTGCTTGTAGGCCCATACCATGATTGCGATGATAACAATTACACTAACCATAACTAAATCCTTTCTTTTATTTCTGTTGCAAATACAATCATATTTCTTTATTTTTCTTCTACTTATGCCTCATTAATACATATCTTTTTCGTATATTTGCAGCATTAAGTTGTTGAATTATGGCTAAGAACCTGTTAAATAAGTATGTTTGGCTTGTAGAAACCATCTACAAGGCTAAACGCATAACGTTCGAGGAAATCAACGAAAAGTGGTTGGATAACGACATGAGCGAAGGAGTTGAACTTGCTCTTCGCACCTTCCATAAGTGGCGAATCGCCGTAGAGGAGATGTTTGGCTTAGTGATTGAATGCGAGCGTAAGGGTGGTTACCATTATTATATAGAAAACGCCAGTGAGATAAAAAGTGGCAGCTTGCGGAGTTGGCTGTTAAGCACTATCTCGGTAAGTAATCTTCTCATTGAGAACCAAAATATGAAAGACAGGATTCTGCTTGAAGATGTCCCTTCAGGGCAAGAGTATCTGTCGACGATCATTGAGGCAATGAAGAAGAACAATGTCATCCGAATCACCTACCAGAGCTATTGGCGTGAAGAAAGTAACACCTTCAATATAGAGCCTTATTGTGTCAAGCTGTTCAAGCAGCGTTGGTATATGTTGGCGTGGAACCCGTATTATCAACGACTGATGATATATGCTATTGACAGGATCTACGATGTAGATGTATTGAAAGACCAGAAATTTAAAATGATGGAAGGCTTTGATCCATCTGGTTTCTTTGAGAACTTCTATGGCATCATTGCCAATACTGATGCCAAACCACAGACGATTAAGCTGAAGGTGTCAGCAGGACAGGCCAACTATCTTCGTTCACTCCCGCTTCATAGTACGCAGAAAGAAATTGAGAGAAGTGGTGAGTTTAGTATTTTTCAATTGCATCTATGTCCTGAGTTTGATTTCCAGCAGGAAGTCCTCTCGATGGGCGAAGACATAGAAGTGTTGGAACCTGTATGGCTACGGAAGGAGATAGCTGGCAAGATAAAGAGAATGTGGAACAAGTATAATACTAATTTTGTAAATTCAGAGAACATGAATAGACATATTAATTACAACGAATTGCTTGATGCTCTTTTTGAGCAATGGAAGGACAGCTACGAACAAGCCGAAAAGGATAGATTCTGTAGAGATGGTTTGCTATTAAAGGCCAACCCGTCCCTCAACATTAATGAATTATGGGAAAAGTCACCTCTTCGTATTGCATTTTTGCTAAAGGACAATCCTCATGGAGGACAAGATATTCGGAGATGGCTCATAGATGAAGAGAATGGTTCTATTAACCAGAATCTTGAAAATGATTTCATAAAGAACATAGCCCTTATTTTCTATGGAATTCTAAAGACAAGTCAAGGTCAAAGATATG
>CACXTX010000084.1 GCA_902770635.1 uncultured Prevotellaceae bacterium
GGGCGATACCATGAGCACCGACGACACCTGGCATCGTTCTGCGGTACGGGCAACAATGTGCAGTTCCTCAACGACCCTACGGGCAACCGGAGGTGGCTGCCCTTCGAGGTGGATAGCATCATGAGCCCACGCATGTTTCCGTTCAACTACGAGGGCATCTACAGTCAGGCACGCCGCCTCTACCGTGACGGATTCCAGTACTGGTTCTCACAAGACGAGATCCAGCGGCTGAACAGCCACAACCGGCAGTTCGAGACGCCGAGGCTGGAGACGGAACTGGTGGACATCTATTTCCGGAAACCCAACGAGCACGAGACGGGTGAGTTCATGCCCGTGGCACGTGCCATGCAGATCATCGGCGGCAACACCACCCAGAAGCTGAGCCCAATCATGATAGGCCGTGCCTTTATGGAACTGGGCTACGAGTGTCGTCGCACGAACCACTCGCGCGGCTATATCGTGGTACAGCGTTCGGGCTTGGAAATCAAGGAGCGTATGAAGGACATGGCGGTGACGGGTGACGGATGACGGATGGTTTCGGGGAATGCTACGCGTACCGCGCGCATGCGGTACGCGAAATACTTTACTAATTCCATCTGTCATGTGTCACCTGTCACTTATACTTACCTATCCTGTGAGTTTGAATAAGCGGGGGTTATTCCACAATAAGGCAGGGTTATTTCTGAATAAGCGGGGGTTATTGGAAAATAAGCGTGGGTTATTGAATAAGAAACAAGCAGACTATGAAAGCAATGAAGAAACAGGAGATGGCCGATGCGGCAGGTGTCAGCGTGAAGACGCTGATGAAATGGTGCCGGCCGTTCCGCGAGGATTTGGAGCAGATGGGGCTGAAGCCAAGAGCCAAGAAGCTGCCGCCGTACATCGTGGCCTATCTGGCAGAAAAATTTTGCATCGACCTGTGAGTAAACGGAAGGAAACGGAAAGCGGCCTTCCAGGATGTTGTACCTTTGTAACTGCGATCGCAAAGCAAGTATTTACCAACACAAAAACTAAACAGACATGATTGAACTTTATCTTTCAAAGGTGACCGAGACATCGGAAACCGAACAGGCGGGCAAACTCTACGCCCGTGTGAGTTACAAACAGACCATGGGTGTGCAGGAGATGGCGCACCATATGGCAGAGCACAACACCATGTTCTCCGAGGGCTCCATTACGGGTATCCTCATCGACTTCGTAAAGTGCGTGCGCGAGATGGTGCTGATGGGCAACACGGTGAAGATTGACAACCTGGCCATCTTCAAGGCCACCGTCGAGGCGAATGGCCTGGAAACCATGTACGACGCTGAGCAGGACAAGGTGGCACAGGCTACCATCGGTATCCTGAAGGAGGGCGACAAGACCGGTCCTGCCGTCAAGGTGGTTAAGCTGCTGGCGCAGTCCACAGGCGACTTCACCCGCGACGAGCTGAAGAAGGACGTCAAGCTGTCGTGGACCGACAAGACCAAGGCGGAGATTGCCGCTGCCAAGGGCGACAACGGCGGAACTACGGGTAACGGCTCTACGCAGCAGGGCGGTGGAAACACCAACACCGGAGGCGGCTCTGGCACGGGTGGCAACAGCGGCGGTGACGACCTCGGCGACGGCGATTAATATTCACTTTTAACCATTAACCACTAAAGACTATGCAGATGATTAATAACATGAAACGCTGGAAGAACATCATCCAGTTTGCCATTACAGTACTCACGGCTATCATTAGCTCATTCTTCGTACAGTCATGCGGACGATTGATCTGATTGTCGTACACTGTTCGGCCACGCGCTCGAACCAGGACTTTCCCGTGACAGCACTCATCCGCTGTCACGCGGAAAGATTCGGATTCACGGGCTACCACTACTACATCACCCGCGACGGCCGAACCTACCAGACACGCCACGAACAGCTTGTCGGTGCCCATGCCGTAGGCTATAACCAGCACTCGCTGGGCGTCTGCTACGAAGGGGGTCTCGACGAGCATGGCAACGCCGCCGACACCCGCACGCCCAAGCAGAAGCGCGCCCTACTGCGCCTGCTGCGCCGCCTGAAGAAGGCCCACCCCGATGCCCGCATCCTCGGCCATCGCGACCTCCCCAACGTCCACAAGGACTGCCCCTGCTTCGACTGTTCAGAGTATTCGAGCCTATAACCCTGGGTGCAGCGTCGCCATCCGAGGCATCGCCCTTCAATGTCTAACCCACTATATTCGAATGATTATGCATTACATCAGAGATCAACAACTTAGAGTCTACCCCACTCTATCACTATTTAGCGGACAAGAACCGAAAAGTTCTTGCCCGCTTTCTTTATTGATGTAACACAGATACGACAATTTGTCAACACTTATTGCCATGATACAATTCTCTTTATTTTGGCACACTTTTTGCGTATATTTATTCAGGAAGTGAGAAACACGACCTCTTGGCACCACAAGCCAGTAAGTCAAGACCTGATATGTGGCAGGCTTTTATAGATTTTTCCCCTGCAAATGGAAGATAAGAGAAATATGAGGTGAAAAAGGTTGCACAGGATACCATTCAAAACTCATTAACAAATTCCTTAACTAAAAATTCTTATTTATGCAGCAATATGCAAATCTTGGAGGAAATTCCTCTATTGCAGGTTATGAAATTGAACCCACACGTATTCGTGTAATGTTCAGTGATGGTAGCCTTTACTCATATAGTTAAGCAAGCGCCGGTATAAGTAATGTAGAGCGAATGAAGCAATTAGCCAGATCTGGATATGGCCTGAACTCGTTCATCATGCGAAACGTACGCAATTGCTATGAGTAACGAAATGAAGGTGTAATTGTCTCGCCTCCAAAAGGGACAAGCTAAAGGTAATGGCAGATTTACCTATAATGTTTAACTTCAAAATTGTACGATATGACGAAAGTTAAAGTTGGCAGAAGTGCAAAGACTGGCAGATTCGTGACCGTAAAGTATGCAGAAAGTCATCCGAACACGACTGTGGTTGAGACCATCAAGAAGTAGTTACAGTCACGGAGTTGTTGATGCAATGATTTTTGGTTTTAGTTTTTAGTTATTAGATCAGCAAAAGGGATGTGCATTCACAGGTTGTACATCCCTTTAGACTATTCTAGTTTTAGAAGTGATAAGTATCATTTGTGTTTAATTGTCCTGTCTGAGCCAAATATTTTATGGTATCGCTGGCACAATTGTCGCAAATCTGCTTGTCTGTCTGCTTGAATGACAGTTTCTTTCCCCAAATACTTTCACTCTTGGGTCACGATGAAATGCCAACATCTGGAACATGACATCCAGAAAACTGGTATTGGGAATGATTGAAAACATATTTGACATGAAGACTTTTGCATAATAGTGAAAATAGGCTTCCCCTATTGGTTATTTGCTCTAAATAGTAACTTGAATACTCTGATATAATAATACAAGTCTATGGCAAGTTTTACAATCATTGCCCAATATAATGCCACCGCTATTTGCTTAATATAGGGGATATTGGACATAAAGAAATCAGGAAACAATAATGAAACATGTACATTCGTGATTACTAATGAATAGATTGTCAATATTGCTGAGTTCAATTCTACCCGGCTACCGAATGACATAAATGTCTTATAGTTGTTATCGTTCGCAAGCATAGCCTTAATAGTATCATTAGGACTTTGAAGAATGATTCCCATAAAAGCCAAGAGGATTCCGAAGATACTAATACTCACTTCTGGGGTGGCATTGATTATCTCACGAAAATCATAATAATCAAGTGAGACAAAAGACATTCCCACGAGTACCACAAAAAAGGCAATCCATCCTGCAAACCGCTCAAAAAACTTATCTTTTGTCATACCCTAATAATTTGTCTTAGCTCAGGAACAATTCTGTCATAAAGCCTCAATACACCTGTTTTGCGGTCTTCCCTTTGCAAATTCTCCTGTAATTGTACTTCGGGAATAGTAAAAGATTCATCAAAAGTATCTGCGAACAAATCAACAGTTCGTTGCTTCTGCCTATTGCTTTCAGGATCAATCGTATAACCAGTGATTTCAATAGTATCAACACACTGTCTTAGGCCAGCACGTCGCAACATATTTCTTGCAAAGTCCGCAATATCTCTAACAAAATCTCTGGAGAGTCCATTCGGGTTCAAACGTAACGACGTACAATTCTGCTCTATTGTCACAAAATCAGCTCCAGTATGAGAGCCATTTTCTGCTTGTTGTCTCACAATCTGTTCAGCCAATGATTCATTCCGATTATTCATCTCCCTTACAATCTGAGTTGGATTCAAAAGCTTACAAGTCAGTTTCCTGTAGTTTGTCATTCCAAGTACCCTATTGTATTCATTCCGTCTAATGATTGCAGGAAAATTCACTTCGATTTGTTGGTCTTCATGGCTTTCATTCCATCTTCTCTCAATCCATTCTTTAAGCTTTCCGAGATAGCAACCATTACGATTAATCTCATAGACAAGAACATTGAGTCGTTCATCGTAAAGGAGGATATTCGCAAATGCCAGACCCTCTTCGTTTGGATCAATATCCAGTGCTGTTAGTTCCTTGCTCTGCTTGTTCTTTACTGGGGGAAGGTCAGAATCCTGTGTTGTCTCTACAAACGCCATTGTAACCCCTTGCCTTTCAGAATCAAGCATGGAAAGCTCAAACAATTTGCCATTGATATAATACTCATTAGCTTCTATGCATCTAAGAAGTTGAGTAAATTGGGGCGAATCACCACCTGAAAGGCAATTAACCTCAACAGAAACGATATCGACTTTTCTCTTTATAGTTGGCATATATTTTCTAATTAAAGATGGCGCAAAATTAGTCAATCTTAAGTAAAAAACCAAAGAAAAACACCTAAATAAGATAGTTTAATATGAAATTCATTGCTTTTTGAAAGAAAATGCTTATTTTTGCAGCAAAAAAAAAGAATACAATGATTAATAGTATTAAAATAGAACGGCTTAGGGGTATACGTGAATGTATCCTTGAAGATTTTGGGAGATTCAACATCTTCTTGGGTAATAATAATTGTGGAAAGACGACTGTGCTTGAAGCCATATATCTGTTCCTCGGTAATGACAACATTATCGGTAATGTCAATATCAACAACCTGCGTCAGTTGATTGTTGATAGCGACGAAAAGTACAAATTGAATTTCTATAATATAGAAACAGAGCATCCTATCACCTTATCTGGAATGTACGATGAGACGAAAAGAAGTGCTGAATTTAAGTATTGGGAGCATTTCGCTGAGGCTCTTGATGTCAATGACATTAAAGACAAACAGACTGCTCTGGAAAAAGAATATGGGTTGCAACAGACATTTGACACGCCTGTAGGAACGTATCAATCGAAATTAATTTTAAGCAGCGACAAAGACAAACAAGCACGAGTTGAGGCCCCAAAGGAATTGGGTAGTCATATTAATTCCGTCTATCTGTCTTCTATTATAGGTCATAGCAATTATGTGAATGACTTTTATTCCACAGTACTCAAACAGAAGAAAGAAGACAAGTTGATTGCCATTCTCCGTGAGATTGAGCCTTCTATCAAGGATGCTGTCATTGCTGACAATCTGTTAATGGTAGATATAGGTCTAAAACAAAGAGTGCCCATCCAAGTGTTAGGTGATGGAATCCGTAAAATATTCGACATCATCGCCGCGATGTTCCAATGTGAGAATGGAGTGTTGCTTATTGACGAAATGGAAAACGGTTTTCATTATCAGTCAATGCCGATTCTGTGGCGTGCAATCATTCAGACAGCAAAAGAGTTGAACGTACAGGTTTTTGCAACCACTCATAATATCGACACGCTTCAAGCCGTAAATGCAGTGCTACAAGAAGATGCATATAAAGAGATGCAGCCTCAATGGCGTGCTTTCACTCTGAGGAAATTCTCGGAGGGAGAACTAAAAGCATACAAGCACACATATGAGCAATTTAGCTACTTGTTGAACGAAGATAGGGAAATTAGATGATCAAGATATTCATAGAGAGTGGTGTTAATGCCGCCAAGAAGCAGAATAAGGAAACCACTAACGAACAAGACTTCATTGTGAAGGTTATCGCTAAGCATTTCCCCAAATGTCAGTATAAAAAGGACTTTGATGTCATCGGCACAAACGGGTGGACGAATATCCCAAACATTGAATATGAGTTCAAAGAGAACACGGACAACGGATTTGCAAACCTGGTAATCTTTGATGCTGACGAAGAGAAAAATGGTGGTGGATTCGCCATAAGACAGGCTGAGATACAAGCTTTGAAATCAGATTCTATTGATTTTGACTTATTCCTGTGGCCGGATAACCAAACCGATGGCGACTTTGAACTGCTTCTATCGAAAATTGTCAATCCTGAGCACCAATGTTTGTTGGATTGTTACGAACACTTTGAAGACGAAGTCAGGGCAAATGATCCAGAAGAAGAAAAGTATGATACTCCAGGCCGCAAAGGCGAGATGTACTCATACATTTCTCTGCAGAAGATGTCGCAGAAGCAAAAGAAAGAATTGAGCAAAGGCTACTGGATGTTCGATGATTCTAAATATTGGGATTTATCGAGCGAAGAACTCAATCCCTTGGTAGATTTCCTAAACAAGTA
>CACXTX010000085.1 GCA_902770635.1 uncultured Prevotellaceae bacterium
TTCTGGAACTGATTGACTGTCCATGAGCCACCAAGGGAGGCTATGGCATTGAAGATACCAACTGACTGTAGCTTCATCACATCAGGTGCCCCCTCTACTAAGTAAAGCTTTCTGTCTCCCCGTGCTTTCTTGATGGCAGTGTCGATTCCAAAGATGGAACGGGACTTGCAATACAAATCGCTGTCGGCAGAATTGAGATACTTACAATCCGACTTGTCGTCTATCGCCCTTGCCGTGAATCCCTCGATATGGGAATATCTGTCACGGATGGGAATCATGATGCGGTTACGATAGACGCAGTAGACGGAGTGTGTCTTCTCACTCAGTTTCAGAATGCCCATTTCCTGCATCAGTTCCAAACTAAGGCCTTCTTTCTTTGCATAGTCGATAACGGATGTCCAATTGTCAGGAGCATAGCCGATATGCTTCTCCTTGCAATACTCTTCGTTCCATCTGCTGAGCATATATGCCTTTGCCGACTTGGCATCTGGTGTTTCCTTCCCTATTTCCTGGCAGAAGAATGCGCAAAGCCTTTCATTGATAATGCGCATGGACTCCAGTTTCTTGTATCGCTCTTCCTCTTCGGGTGTGGACTGGAGATCTGAGTCAGACAAGTCAATATGCAATTTCTCCTTCAGCAGTTTCTTGACAGCAAGGGGAAAAGTGAGACCGTCCTGTTCCATCACAAAGTTGATGACGTTGCCACCCTTGCCACATCCGAAACAGTGGTATAGGTTCTTGGCCGTGTCAACGTGGAACGAGGGTGTGTCCTCCTGATGGAAAGGGCAGCATCCTTTTGCGGTATGGCCTCTGAGCTGAAGCTTGACACCATAGTCAGACACCACTTCTGCCAGATCAACCTCGTCAAGAACCTTGTCTATGTATTTCTTATCAATCCCCTGTGTTCCTCCATGAAGGCTACTATCATAGCCGCTGCCAGAGCACGGATAGGGATGTTTCGCTCCGAGTTAGCACGAAGTTGCTCTATCTGTTTCTTAACCTCTGTGGGTAGCCATACAGCAGCACCTTGTCCTTTTACACCTGTATAGTCCTCCAGTCCTTCGGTGAACTTCTTCCAACCATCGGCATGCCAGTCGGACTTTTCCTTACGGAAGGCTGCAGCATTACCATTGGATTCAGCGTTTACACCTGTTATCTTTGTGACACTCTCCGCAAGAGAGATCCCGTTGACGTTCTTTGAAAGCAACGGGTTTATAACTTTTTTCTGTTCCATGTCTTATAGTTGATTGATGATTTCAATGATTCTGTCAAAAGCATGCTCAACGGCAGCATACTGGTATTTGTCAAGAGGGTAGAGTGTGGAGTATCGCTTGATGACCACGCTCTGCTTGACTCTCGGCGTGACCGTTCCAAGCCGGCCAAGAACAGAGATGGTTTCATCTCTCATTTCACGCTCATGTGCCTTGCCTTCTGTGGTGTTGATGCGGTTGGGCAGGAAAACCAAGCGGGCAGATGACTTCTGGCTGATGACGGAAACAAAGATGCCTGTCGCATCAATGGTATCCTTACTATCAAGTGTATTGAGGCGGGTGATGGCCCAGGGCACAGTCTGCCCCGGGTCTGCTTCCACCTCACGCTCACGATGTCTGGACAAAGATGCCTGAATATCGGCATCCACGGCTACAACAGGGACTCCCTTCATAGAAAGGTACTCCGCAAAGTGGGCGCATAGCGTGGTCTTACCCACACCGCCCTTGATATTCGAGAAAAGAATAATTTTACTCATGAGATTATGATTTTATACTATACATTTATATACTACTACCGGAATCTTCATTGGTATTTCCTTTGCGTAGCTTCTGAATATCCTCTGCGCGATAGAATACCTTTCGGCCGATATTGATCTGCGGGAGGTATTTGTTGTTGTTCCAAAGCCAGAGAGTCGTAGAACTTACCGACAGCATCTTCATGACCTCGCTTTTTGGAATCAGTTCTTCTTGGTTGTCAACATTACTCTCAGCTTTTTGAGATTTTTCAGCCAGAAGTCGCTCAGAGAGTTCACGGGCAAAGGCAATGGCACCTTTCCCTGTTAGAGTAAGGGAGATGTGGTCACCGCCCTTAGAGATTGCAGACACGAGTCGCTTTGCAAACAACTCACTTTCTTCACTTGGTTCAAAGTAGCCAACCTGGTCGGCATCCTTTGCAAAAGCATTTGGTTTAATCATTCCTTATAATATTTAGAAGTTTATATTCGTTTGTGGGGAATGATCGCATAAAAACGACTTGTCCCCGATTCGATTCATTTCAAATCGGGGGCAAAAGTACGAATTTTCTAAATACCGTCTAAGTGAATTAAATGCAGATGTTTGCGCTGTCAGTCAGAAGCGCAAATAACGCAAAGAACGCAATGCTATTTAAGCAACTCGTCCCTAAAAAACTTTAGTTCCTGAGTAAACCAGGAGTTCTCAATAACCAGTTTGCCTTTAGCATCTCTGTGATATAGCGTATGGAAATAATACTGGATATTTCTTGCCTTTACAAAAGCCAAATCTGGGAACTCCATGACCAGCGCTTCTCTATACTCTGTCATTTGCAGTCTATTACTTATGACGGGAGTGGTAGCTGGCGCAATAATGATATCTTTTAATACGATGAGTAGTAGAACAAGATCATTTCCTGATGACTTTTTCTTCAGCAGTTCATGGATGTTATTCAAGAGCTTTTCCTTGCTTTCCCTGTTGGGCACATTGATAATCTCAGACAGCGGCTTATATACCTTTGTGGGCAAAGTGATAGGTTCTGGTAGCTTCTCAATATCATCTGTTTTCCCGTCCTCTAACAGCAATACCTCATTGGGTAGAAGTTCGAACACTTCATTGTAGGGAAGTGTCTTCATTTCTGTTTTGAGATTCCAAAACCTATTCCAATCTTCTTTTGTGCGTACGCCAGCCTCCAAGCTCTTTTTCACAACATATTTGTTGGCGATATAATTCAATGGAAGTTTGAGAATGCCAAGTTTATAGCCAGGAATTGGGTTCTTAATCTTTGAATAGATCCATTCATAACTATGGTCAAAGTAGATCCAATAGAACAGAGCCATCAAGAAAGGCTCTGGGTCTGTGTAACCCATAGCATTGATCATTCTTTCTATGGTGTGGGAACGTTTGATGATGTCTGCCATCTCATGTGGAATTCTAACGTCATCTTCTACAACCAGACGGGGGACTCGGAACGACATCTGCTTGACTAGCGCAAAGAATACGTTCATGATACGCAACTCTTCTTGGCCTAAAAGACCAAGGAATCTATAATACTCCACTAAATTCTCTGACTGCCATTGCTTTAGGTCTGCCAGAAAATCTTTAAATGTATATTTGTTATCCATCTACAATCTTTTTCTTGTCTATTCAATAATCTCCCAAAAACCGCCTTTATCCGGACCAACTCGACGAAGGTATTTGCCGCGCATATAATCTATATTACGCATAATGGAATTAACGCTAATTCCAACAGCTTTTGCAAGTTCTACTACAGATATATATGGATTGTCTATCATTAGTTCAAGTATGGTAATGCGGTTTTCTGTCAACTTATCATGATTGCTGATAGCTTTTTCTATCAACTTTTCTATCAACCCATGACGATTTGCATTTACCTTTACATCGTTTCCATTCACCTTTTCATTCACCTTTTCATCCACCTTTTGCCCATTTCCATTCACCTTGGCAACATTTACATTCACGTTTTCTGTGACCTTTGGCACGGTAATTTTCAAGATGAACTCGTCTGTTCTGAAGGATGGAGCATTTGCACCATTGGCCTCCTGTTCACGGCAGATACGATCAAAACCCTCGCCAAACTCCTTAACGAAGTGATATGCTTTCAGGAATGCGGCAATCTTAGGATTACGAGAGAAGTGGGTATGTCTGATGTTGTTTGGTTTTACCTGTCCTGGGAGTTTGCCAGGGGATTCAAATACCAATCGGTCATCGAACATTTTGATTTGAATCTCTGTACCCTTAATGTTGTAGGCTCTGTGGCAGCAAGCGTTGACTGTCATCTCTTGAATGACGAACTCTGGGTAGTCACGTTTTGTCACAAATTGAGCATGTTGTCCCAGAAATGTATGCTCGCGAACCTGAGTCTCGATAAACTCAATCGTCTTCTTGACCTGGTTCAAGATGGTTCCCTCAAAGATGACGTCCTTGATGACATTCATCTCTGCGCCAACTTTCTCGTCAACACCTTCATAGCGGATGAAACGGGTACGGCTGCGAGGGAAGAAGTTCTGAGGGTTCTTTCCGAAAAGCAGAATGCAGGCTACACTGACATCCTCTTCGCCTTTCTTGTTAGTCTTGACAAAACCGTTATTCTCTCGTAAGTATTCAAGTGGTGACCTACTGTAACCTACCAATTTGGCATATTCAGCAACGGCATCCATATTGATATCGTCAATGGTTGCGCCATATACAGCCGTATCTTCGTAGGAGCGTTCGCCTTTGTCGTACATCAGTTGCATCCGCTCTTCGAATGTCAGTTTGCGGCTCTTGTCACCCACACGGATATAGGCTTCATCAGCCTGGTTTGTGTGAAGGAACTGACTGGCAGGAATATCCATCAGCAGAATACGATCAGGATTGCCTTCATCGTTAGTGCATTCCATATAGCGACAAGTTACAGGAATAGTAGGATTGCAGAAATCAAATGGCACACGGAGCAGCTCGTTCAACTTAGCAGTATGTTGGTTAACACCCTCTATCTTTCTTGTCTTGTCTGATATGCCAATTGCCAACATACCACCGTCTGCATTGGCCATCGCCACGATGGGGATAGCCAGTGCTTTCGGATCGATTTGTATGCTCTTCAGGTCAAACGTCTGACCTTCTTTCCCTGTCCTTATTTCTTCTATTGTCATCATTTGCGTGCAAAGTTACAACAAATACTTCAAATTACTATACCTTATTATATAATAGTTAACGCTTAAATCTACTTATCCAATCATGTCAATAACATTTTTCAGTGTCTCGTCCTCAATTTTACGATAACGTTTGAATGCCTTGGAACCATCAACATGACCGGACATCTTACCAATCAAGTTGGGGTCGGAAACTTTAAAGTATGCATTGCCAACGAATGTGCGGCGAGCAAGGTGGCTTGCTGCAATTTCGTTAATAGGGCGGATTTCGTTCTCTCCTGTCAATGTGTTGCGTACTTCCACATTGCGTGTAATTCCTGACATGGTGAATATTGCCTTAATTGCGTCGTTATACTTTTGAGCAGAAATAAACGGGAACAGCCTTCCTTTTTTATCCATGCCTTTATATTTCTCTATCAGTTCTTTAGCTTTGTCGTGCAATGGAACACGAGCCTGAATGGGTTCGTCGCCCTCGTCTTTTGTCTTATGTGGGGTGTATACAAGAATTCCATTGTTGATATGCTGGGGAGTTAACTTAACAAGGTCACTAACTCGACATCCTATGAAACAGTGGAACACGAATATATCCCTACACATTACGATTGTCTGGATGGGCATCTTGCATTTCTTCTTGAAATCCTTATCCATAGTCTCCCATATTGCTTCAAGATTCGTATCTGCAATCTTATTACGTTCTTCTATTGTGATGTAAATAGGAGTTCCCACCTTAGCCGTACCTATCTTTACGCCGTCAAATGGCCTGTTGGTTGTTAATCCCTCTTCGTAGAAGAACAAGAAAAGAGATTTTAAGCGGGTTCGCATCTTGATAATGGTATTATCACCTCTTTCTTCAAGATAGTTGTGTCCCTTTTTGATGGCAGCAGGATACTCGTTAATGAGCTTCTTAAACAGTTCTGGATATTCGTCGGACAGTTTTTTCTCGTTACGAAGATAGTAGGTAAGATCTTCTATATCCTCTTTAGTAACTTTATCTATATCAAATTCATAATTACTCCTGTCAATATCCGTCGCCTTGACAAAGCCTTGATAACGCGCAATGGCTCTCGACAATACACGATAGACACGTGCATGCGACTCGGCAAGCTGTCGTTTTTCGATATACTCTTCTACAAGTTCAAAGAAGGAGCCTTTGTGTTGTGGCTTGATCTCATATTTCACTGGATTATGAAATTTGTCTATCACTAATTGAAGCCAATCACTCGTCATTTGAATATCTCTGTTTGCCTCGTATTTCTCGATAATAAATTTCTTCAATTCATCCAATTTGGCAGACTGCTCACGGTGATATCTGACTTCAGGTGTTTCAAGTCGTTGTTTTACAACAATAACACCGCTCTGTCGTAAGACGTAATGATGTTTGTCGGCTTTTTCTGTAGTGGAAGTAGTCAGGTTGCCAGGTATCTTCACTCCTAATTTTTCGGTTTTATCTCTGTCAATGTAATATTCGAAGAACTCTGGAGAGACAAAAATACCGCTTTTTGCCCTTGTATTAAACTTCGTACCTTGGAAGAAGCGGATGAGTACTTCGCACATCCCAGTTTCCTTTTGTACCTTGCTTGATATTCTTAGCTCTATCTGTGCCATAACAATTTGTTTTTTTAAACTCGTTTGCAAAGGTACAAAATAGATAGAACCGAACCAAACTTTTTGGCGTGTTTTTGGCGTGATAATTTAAAATTGGCGTGATTAGTTCGATAATTGTTAAAATTATATAATTATATAATGTGTTTATTTTCAGAGATTTACAAACATTTGAATTAGATAGAAATCGATAGGATTTAACGCTTTGTTGTCCGGGTACCCCAACAAGAAAATCGCTAGGCAAACGCTTAGCGATTTTTCTTTTTCTGTCACCTTATCTGTCACCTCATAAAGCTTCAGCAATAACTTCTATTTCCACCAAAGCCCCTTTCGGCAGGGTCTTGACAGCTACGGCAGAGCGGGCAGGGTAGGGCTCTGTGAAGAACTCTGCATAGACGGCATTCATGTCAGCAAAGTCATTCATGTCGGCCATGAATACGGTAGTCTTCACCACCTTGCTCATGCTGAGGCCTGCCTCTTCCAGGATGGCTTTCACGTTGGTCAGCGACTGGCGTGTCTGCTCCTTGATGCCGCCTTCGACAAAAGCGCCTGTGGCTGGGTCGATGGGAATCTGACCAGAGGTGTAAACGAGATTTCCTACTTGGATGGCCTGACTGTAAGGCCCGATGGCAGCAGGTGCCTTCTTTGTGCTAATTACTTTCATTGTGCTTTATCAATAAATTTGTTTTCGATTGTGTTCCTATTCTTATATACGTGGTTTTGGTAAAAATATGTTGCCAGACGTAGTTAATTATTCTTAAACGTTCCTTGTCACTGCGCAGAATATAGCTGACAGGTACCAGCTCCTCGTCAAGTTACGAAAAATATCTCGCTGATTTCTTGTTTGTTTCCCAATAGTTTCGGGTGCACAGGGGGACTGTCCCCCTGTGCACAGGTGGTGCCATGTACCTCATTGACCGCGACGGCACCATCCTCTCCACCTCCACCGATGCCGAGGAATTGGAGCCGATTATCAAGAAAGCATTAAACATCGAATAGCACACCAGTTTCTATGAGCGTGCCTTCCAGTTCGCTCTCGAAAAGGACTTATCCGAGTTAACAATATGACATTGTTAGCAGGGATAAGTTTTTTAGTTTGTGACATTGTCAATTCAGATAAGGCTAATGCTGTATTAACCCAATGAAATTGAACTGAAAGCTACTGAAAAACGCAAAAATGAAAGTTATTCATGGTCAGGAAATAGTGCTTTCATTTCTTGGCAGTATGGATGATTTCCCCTACCTTTGCGCTGTCGAAGGTGCCGAAACGTGACGTAAGTTAGCAAGAGGTTTTTTCGTGATACGAAAAACTCTTGAACACTTGGCGACAAGTGTTGATGACGGAGTA
>CACXTX010000086.1 GCA_902770635.1 uncultured Prevotellaceae bacterium
TTCTCGTCTTTGTTCATGGGCTATACGACTTCCATTCCGAATGGTGACAGGGCCAGCTTTGCCAGCCGGAAGTGCATCTTTCCCCAGGGGATGCCGATGATGGTGATGCAGAGCAGCAGGCCGTAGAAGATATGAGTGAGGCAGATCCAGATGCCGCCAACAAAGAACCACAGCACATTCATGAACATGCTCAGGCAGCCAGGCTGCGATTCCTTCCACTTTACCTTCGAACCGAACGGCCAGATGGCCAGCACGCCTAACTTCATGCTCTGCAAACCGAACGGGATGCCGATGATGGTTATCATCAGAACCAGTCCTGCGATGAAATACTCAATGGCAGTATGCAGCCCGCCAAAGATCAACCAGATGATGTTTCCTAATAGTGCCAAGAGAATCAGGGGAAGTCCATACTTGAACTTCTTATGCATCGTCTTATGATGCCAAACCTTCATGCCAAGCAAAGCCCCGATGCTACCGCCGAAAACAGCAAGTATCAGCAAAGTTGCTTCCGATATGCGCCAGCTGCCTTGCTTAGCCTTCCACTTATCAATGCCATAGACCAGGAAGGTCACGACATTGATGAATATAAGATAATATAACAGAGCATTTGCTATCATTGCTTTTTCTTTTGAATTTCACGATAGTCAGAGAGCAGATTCCAAATACCATCTTCTGATAGTACTCCACGTTTGAGGTTTGGGGGAAGATTCCCTGCTTCATCAGCAGCAAAGTCCTTTGCTCCATCCACTTGATTCGTTCAACTTGCAAAAGTTCACAAATCGAGTCCTCTCTGATAATCTTTGGTACAGACTTACCAGCCAGAACCAATACCTTTTTGCCATTGCGATGGATATGTAGCTGGCGAGAACGGACAACTGCAGTCAGTTCTGGATCATCCTGCATAGCTATCCAAAGAGAATGATAGATACCATTTTCTTCAAACAGCTTTTTCTGCAGGTGCGAACACATGTTGGTGGTATCAATCTTCATCATCTCATTTCAGATACTCATCATCCCTTACCAGCACCTTCTCAATCTTGCCGACATACATTGTATGGAAGTCGCGTTGGGGATAGTTCGCGTCAATGGTGTCCTGATAGAGGAAACCGCTCTCCTGTAACTCCGACTGATAGAGTTTCTTGCAAATCAATACCAGCTTGGCTTCCTCGAAATAGACGGTGTTGTCAGCATATACGGGTGTGAGACCGGCCTTGCCAATCTTGTCCTCGTCACGGCCAGACACACTTCCGAGGTAGGCCATCTGCTTCTTAAACGACTTATCCATGACGCAAAGGGAAAAGTAGCCCTCTTCGTCCACAAATTTCTTGGTATAGCGCGACGGGCGAAGGTAAATCAAAGCCGTAGGATCGTTGGGTCCCCACAAGCATCCCAGATGTCCCCATGATGCCGTCATTGTGTTACACTTCTGCTCATCACCAGCCGTTACTAGCATCCATTCACCACCAATCAGGTTGAACGGATTGAACTTCATGTCCTTGTAATTAATCTCTTTCATTATTATTATCTTTATATTAGTTCTCGATAGGCATTAAGCATATCTCAGATACCGTCTGTCAATCATCAGCATACTTACTCAATTCGTTCATTGTTCCACATCTGAAGGACTGCAACTGTTCTGCCATTACATCCTTCATCACTTCAAACACATTGTCACCTGTGCAATGGCTGGTGTAGAACTGCGTTTCTGGATACTTTGCTTTCAGCCTTTGAGCCAAGGCCTTTATTTCATCAACCGTCTCTTGTCCGTCGAGTAAGTGGAAACCTCCTACAACGGAATGAACAGACCAAGGACATGCCGCCAGAATATTCTCCAGTCCGCTATGAGCACAGCCCGTGAATAGCAGGCCGTCAACATACAGGGCCAGTTCGTGGCGGAAGTCATCGTGGATATAATCGCCGTTGGCATCCTGAACATAGAGGTTTCGGTTTCCCTTGGGCATAGGATTAATCTGTGGGATATGGGCAATCACATGAAGACCTTCCAAAATCTCGCAAGTCTGGTCTATCAAGACGAGCCTATCTTCGCCTATCTCAGGCCACTCCGTGGTAATACTATGCAGATTCCCTCGCTTAGAAAAGAACTTTCCGCTCATAGCATCTGGCGAGACGATAACCCGAGCCTTCTGATTATGTTCTAAGAAGTACCGCAAGCCGCCAGCATGGTCGCTGTGTCCGTGAGAAATGAAGACATAGCCCACATCGCTGAGATTCATACCCAAAAGTTCTGCGTTTCTAATAAACACATCGCTTGCTCCAGTGTCAAGCAGAATCTTGTGTCGCTCTGTTTGCAACAGAATTGACAGCCCATGTTCTGTAGAGAAACGGCTGTCATCGCTTCGATTATCTGATAATACTGTCCACTTCATCGCTCACCCATTTCATCCAAGTAATCAAATAAGTTGATGGTTCCTGCAGACGATTGGTGCTCACCATCGTCTTCTTCGACATTGATGTTTGGCACTTTCTCCACCATTTTTGTGGTGCCACTTGTCTTATTGACATAGAAATGCACAAACAGACCAGTGTAACTGCGGAATACAACTTGATATGGTTTTGATCTTAAACTCTCCATATTAATAATGTTTGAAATAATGGCGCAAAGTTACAAATATATTTGGATTCTTCCTCATTTTTTAGTAACTTTGCAATCTAAAATAGAATTATTATGCCACGTAAGACTGACGGAATAGAATTTGAGATTCATCCTCGCCCAACGAAGGGTGAGGACGGCAAGACACTGCTCTATGTGCGCCCGGCAAAAGGCCGCAAGAAGAGCTTCAAGGAGCTGGAAGATTTCTGCAACAAGTATCGCAACCTGCGTACAGGAGAGTTGCAGATGGCGTTCGACGTAGTGATAGACGTTGTTGGCCTCTGGCTGTCAGACGGCTATCGTGTGGAAACACCCATCGGCTCGTTTGCCCCCAAGTTGAAACTACTGGGTGAGCATACCGACCCCAAGACCATTCATGGCAGAGACATTAAATATGCAGGCATTGAGTTCATCCCTTCCAAGGAGTTCATCAAGGAAGGTGGAAAGAACCGCGAGGGCTACCGCAAGAGTGAGGCACAGGTGGGCAATAGCCAGATGTACGACGAGAAGGCAATGGACGAGGCATTGCGTCGCTGCATGCGGCTGGGCTATGCAACGATTCCAGAGTTTATGATATTCAGCGGACTGAAGCGCGACTCTGCCAAAGCCTATCTCGACAGCCTCTGCAAGGGCGAACATCCGCGTCTGTGGAAGGTACGTGAAAGCCGCCGCTGGCTCTACTTCCCTAAACGGGAAGCTTCTAAGGATTAAAAATCGGTTTCGTCCGGCCGCTCCAGCATATCAGGGCGGGTGCTCCAAGATATAAGGGCGCCCGCCCTAATTTGTGCGGGCGGGCGTTCGAATTGGGAGACATGCCGTCTCGCTCCCTGTTACATGCCGTCTCACTCCCTGTTTGCCCGTACCTTTTCCCCTGTTCCTACGTGCTATAATCACCAAAAGCGTATTGCTGTAGCCCAGAAAACCATAAAAGCGTAACTTTTTGTCCTTTTCCTTTGGAATATTGGAAGTAGTGTTTTGTTATATTTGCACCGATATTCAAAATAAAGATAAGTATGATAGCAACATCACAACACACTACTTTAAGCATTGGCCAACTCCATATTCTGGAGATGATGAACAGATGCAGAACAGAAGAGTCTTTAAGGCAACTAAAAAAGCTTCTGTTTGATTTCTATTCTAAAGAGGCTGTTGCTGAGGCCGACCGTTTATGGGAAGCAGGAGTTATCGATGAAAGTAAAATCGAGGAGTGGGGTCAGGAACACATGCGCACTCCCTACATTCATGCAAAATGAGAAGGATAGTCCTGGATACATCGTTTCTAACGATTTACATTTTCGAGTTCTCAACGATATAGACTGGCCTAAACTCCAACTCGTTACAATACAGGAATACGTTAAAGATATAGACAAATAATATAGTATTAACCCTATAAAACCGTAACTGCCCCTAAGGGCTAAGAATGAAAACAAGTACAACGGGGTGAGGAGGCACAAGTTGTTGCCGTTTTGCTCCTTGTTTGCGCATACCTTTTCCATTGGTTGACTCTCTTCCAATAATTTTAATTCTGAATGCAGAATTAGCGAATATTTCTCGATTTTGTGTCTCTTTGCCACAGAAAAATGCAAAATCTATCACAATTTATGTGATTTTCACAGTTAAGGGCATCGAAATCGCAGATTTTTGTATAATTTTGCCAACGTAAACACTAAAAGCAATATTATGCGTAGAGATTTGGGATTCTTAAAAGTATCAGACTACAGCCAGCCTTTCCGTTTAACGCGAGGCCATGATGACGAATTGAACCTGAACGAAGACGATATAAATGATGTGACAACAGGACCAGGAGTTTATATCATCGTTTCAGCTGATAATACGAAATTTGTATATCCTAAGGGAACAAGTCCAGTAATTTATATCGGTAAGGCAGACAATCTGCGTCGGCGTCTGCGTGAACACTTAAAGAATCTGAGACTTGTCATAGATAGCGAAGAAACAGATATGAGGAACCATTATCAGCCGTGTTCGCGCTATCAGTATATGAAGTATTACGGTGCTTATGTGTATACGTTTCATTGTCTGAAAAGTACTCAAGATGCTAAAAATCTTGAATCGCAGATTCTTTGGAAATTCTATGAGAGATACCGTTCTTTGCCAGTAGGCAATGGTGCAAGGTCTTTTGAAAAGGAGTAAGGATATGAATAGTTATTTGCTTATCGGGCTTGAAAGCCTCATTGACCACATCGGTTGCATTCGTGACCTCGGTATAGCTTATTGGAAGAAAGCTAACAAAAAGATGCAAATTGGCGACATTATCTATTTGTTCATCTCAGACGTTGAACACAATCGCGTGATGTATCGTTTGCAAGTCGTTGAAACCGATTGTGTGAGAGACGATAAAAAGTATTGGCGTGGCACTTATAAACATGATACTTCTTGCTTTAAGTTAAAGAACATTTGTGGTGCTTATCTTGGTGAAGGCCTTGACCATGATGATTTGGAGAAGCACGGTATTAGCAGATATGTACAATACAAGAGATTAAATACAGAACAAGCCGAGTGGCTTGAAAAACATTTTGTATAGGATATGCGCAGAAACACAATACTTGTTCTATTTTGTCTCATCACTTTGTTTGCGTGCAATAATGTTCAGCGGCAACAAAGTGAAAGTGAAGATGAGGTCAGACTACGCACTATAGATTCAATATGCGTAGTATATGTAGAAAATCATTTGAGTGGTTTCAATAATGAGATTACTCGCGAGAAAACCGCTACAGAACTTCAACGATTAATCATTGACACGCTGACAGCAAATACTAATTTACTATATGAATTGCCTTTGGAATATGAATCTGTAGTGGATAAAGGGAACAAATATATCGTAAGATTCTCAACTGGATATCATTACCAATGGACAGAACGCAGAATATGTGATATAAGCTTATGGCTTTATTCCGTTGTTGATGATGACAACATTAATAGACTGAAAGACAAAGAAACTTATTATTTATCCAAAGCAAAATTCATGGGGCGTGTTAATGATAAAATAGAATTACCAAATGGTGACACCTTTGACCACAAGCCACACGTTGCTTTGATAGAAAGCCCGCTTGACACAACATATATTGTAGGACTTGGCGGGTTATATGTTAAAGATATAGAATTGAAAGAATAGAAAGAACTTTTGCTTACAACAGGGCGGGAAGCCGCGCCGACACCCTCGGCCTCGGCTTCCCGCCCTTGCATTTCCTACATTATTATATTTAGTGGGGCTATGCTTTAATCTCTTCCAATGCTCCTGTTTCTGAATCAATGATAAACCCACGAACCACGATATCCTTCGGCACCAGCGGGTGGGTTTTGATAGTCTCAACGGTCTTACGGACGGAGGTCGGTGTGTCCTTGAAGCCCTCTAGCCAATGATCCAGATTGATGCCACACTTGCGGATGGTGTCAAGCGTTTCATCCGTCACGCCACGAGCAATCATCTCGTGGTGGAAGTGGTCATAACTCATGTGGCAGGCTCCGCAATGTGAGTGTGCCACAACCATGATTTCCTTTACACCTAATTCATAGATAGCTACGATAAGGCTACGCATGGCAGAATCGAAAGCAGAAATCACCAAGCCTCCAGCGTTCTTGATAATCTTGGCATCACCGTTCTTCAGACCGAGGGCTGCAGGGAGCAGTTCGGTCAGTCTGGTGTCCATACACGAAAGTACAGCCAGTTTCTTGTCGGGGTACTTGTCGGTCAGATATTTCTCGTAGCCTTTTCGAGCTACGAAATCCTTATTGTAATCGATAATCTGGTCAATCATATCACAAAACATATTAAAATTAAGGGCAAAATTACTCATTTTGCTACAAATTTGCTAATTTTGCAGTAATTATTAAAAAAGTTTAGGAAATTTG
>CACXTX010000087.1 GCA_902770635.1 uncultured Prevotellaceae bacterium
ATAGCACACCAGTCCGTACTGCGTCAGCGACAGCAGGTCGTCCTTCGTCATGCGGCTGGCGTTGGTCTTGATGCGGAAGTAAGGGCGCAGCTCCGGCGGCAGCAGGTAGGAGAACCAGGTCGTCTTGTACGAGCCCTGCGCACCGATGAGCACCAGTATCACGTTGTTCACCACCTTCGGGTCCAGCCAGCAGGCCACCATGCCCACCAGCCACTTCTTCAGGCACTGGCAGAAGAGCATCTGCTCCTCCGCCCCGCCCTTCACGATGACGCTCATTGCCAGCTCCATGATGTAGTCATCCTTATCCTCGTTCCACAGCGGCAGGTTGTCCATGTAGAACTTGAACGGGTCGTAGTCGGCAACATAGTCCGACTCTATCACGCGCTGCATGTCCTGCACCCTTACCGGCTGTCTTCGTGCCATGTCCGTCCACAGCGAGTTGACGATGCGGTCGCTGATGGGTTGCCACTCCGTCGGCTCCTTGTTATAGTACGTCGTGGGGAAGCGGTATTCCACGCGCCCCATTACCACGTTATGTCGCAGTAGGATATGGTTGTCCAGGAACGCCGTGATTTCATCAATCGAGGCATACGTCTCCTGCCAGCTGGGCTTGTGCTCCTTTGAGCCCTTAGAGCCCTTTTTCGTCTTCTTTGTTTCCATAGCGGTTGCAAAGGTACGAAATGAGAAAAAGAATTACCCCCTACAATGTACGTACATGTAGGGGGTATAACGTGGTGCAAAAACCGGTATGATTATTGGAATAAATTCTTCAAGATGTCACGAAATTGTAATGATTGATACTGTTCAAGTGCATCGTGATAATCACGATACATATTGCGACGGTTCCACAGCGTTTCAAACACCTTCCACTTGTACTTGATGCCTAAGCATCTGGCCATTTCGAAAGCCAGCAGTGCGGCTTGCGTGCGTGAAATGAGCGGTTGATAGTTGTCATCCACAAAACCCGCAGCCTGGGCTTTCTCCCACATCACCATAGCCTGTTCGGTGCATAACGATGCGGGTAGGGTAGGTGTGTCTTCGTTACCTTTCTCTTGCTTGATGGTTGGTTTAGGGCATGCATCCCCATAGAAATTCTGCGTATCCACATGATCTACATGTAGGCTTCCAGAACTATACACGTTAAGTACTATGCTGCCTTGATTGTTACCGTCTGCCTGGTGCAGCTGCTCAAGCAGACGGTTTAGTAATGCGACTATTTCGTCGTCATTGAATTCCATATTTACGTTTTCCGTTTAATTCTTGATAGTAAACACATATATTACGCCGTAAGACGAGAGAGAGAGAAAACAACGGAAGACGTGGGTGAATTGGATAGTAAATAATAGCAAAATCTCTCGGGTCTGCAACAACCCATATACTAATGCTTTAACCACCAATGCCCACGTATCCGTTGCCGTATACGTGAGCCGGCAGCCAACTTGCTTAGTATATGTCTTTAGAGTTGCAGTTCGAGAGACTTACAAAAGCTGCGGTTGCTATATCTTATATGTCTTCGGGTGCAAAGGTAGTGCAAATCGAGCAAAATACCAAAGGAAATCTTGTTTTACTTTGTATTTTCGAGGTGCCGCCTACCTTCGAGATTTACCTCAAAGGTACTTATTTCCCTTCACATTCCGATACTTTTTAGTGATTATCTTTACGGACTCATACCAATTTCAGGGTTTAAAGGGTTCAACTTCATGTTATTTTATGCGAATTACTCAATTACGATTATGCATTAAATAGCATTTGTACTACTCACAACACCACTACAAATTATCTGTCCTTGGGTTCCCATCTTGTATTATATCATCGTTTTGTATACTTTTTGAGGTTCTCTTTACGCGCTCCTTCAGTTTGCCTAAGCGCAGGCTAGCCGAGATGCCGAAATTGCGGAAATCACGCCTGAAGGAAGTGTATCGGTTCGTGAAGTCCGGCATCTCGGCAATGTTGTCTATACGGAGTTCCCGGGTAAAAATGTTGTTGCCATAAAGTGTAACGGTGAGGCGGTCATCTTTCAGAAATGAGCGCATTAGCATAAGGCGGAATACAGATGATCCATCCGTATGCCCCTGTATATTGAGGCTACGGCTGGAGTAGGCATAAGTGGCCGACAGAGATAATCGCCAGGGGAGGCGTTGTTGTACATAGGCCGAGCCATTGCCTGTAAATCCATAGTTGTGCAGCAAGGCTTGTGGACTCTTGAAATCCGTATAAGCCGCATTGGCATTCAGTGAAAGTGTTGTGGTTTTAGTTAACATATATCGTAAAAACAAGTTCAGAAACACATTCCTATGGTTCAATATATTTCCATATGTTGTCACCATTATGTCATCGGGATTCAGAATGGAATATTGGATGATGCCGTTGTTAGAGAGGTTCATACCAGTTTTCAGACTATAGCCGCCCTTGCGCCGGAAATCACTGTACGACAGACTGATTCCGTGTGATGTGGCGGTTTCCAGATTAGGATTGCCAACTTTTATGACTGTTGGGGTTGTCTTGTCCTCATAGGGATTTAGGTTCCAAATGTTGGGCCTGGATATTCTCATAGCGTATGCAAAACTGATCATTTGAGTGTTTCCCAATCTGGTGCCCATAGATATGCTGGGAACAAGATGGCTGAAATCAACGTTGAAGTCTGGGTATGCTAAAGTGTTAGCACCTGAATAGGTGACTTTCTGAGAAGCATACTCGTATCGGACTCCTGCTTTTAGTGAAAACGTCTTTACCCGCAAGCTATATTCTGAATAGGCTGCGGCAATATCTGTTGCCTGTTTATAAGCAATGCTCTTGTATATATCTAAGCTGAAAGAATCATCACCCCCTGAAGGTCGTGCGAACTCCTGATTGTCTGCTTCGCTCACTCTGTGTATATATTTGGAACCAAAACTGATAGTATGTTGCTTTCTTAGCGTAATGGTGTAGTCTATCTGCCACGTACTTTCACGTGTCCCGAGTTCAGCAGTTGTTTGCATATCTGTCAGTGTATGTGAGTTGTTTACATCAGATATGCCGCTATAGATGCTTGTTGCATCGGTCTTCGACGGGACTGTCGAATAGCGGTAGGACAGTACCAAGTATCCTCCCTTTGTTCCAAAAGTATGCTGGAAATCGGCTCCTGCATAGTATCCGTTAATCGAATTACGGGTGTAATGGGAGTTTGCGTAAGAATACAATTGTGCATTTGTCTTATCGGTTGAAATTGTATGCGTCTCAGTCCAACTCTTTGCCGTGTAATTCTCTATCCCAGCAGTTACACTCAGAAGGTTGTATTTGTCAAATTCGTAGCTACCCTGCAAGTCAAAGAAATGTGCAGGGGCTTTCGTCCTAAAAGTCGCATTGGAGAGTATTGTAGTGGCATTTGAGCCAAGAGTGCTACGCTCAGTATCTTGATAGCCTTTGGGTGGCCGTGCATAGCTGATACCGTCATTAGCCGAAATGGTCAGTTTTCCTGCCTTCAATATGGCAGATATGCCAGCACTTTCCGCTATGGTTGTCAGACCTCCGTTG
The DNA here is from genome assembly GCA_902770635.1 of uncultured Prevotellaceae bacterium. GTDB lineage: Bacteria > Bacteroidota > Bacteroidia > Bacteroidales > Bacteroidaceae > Prevotella. Next base: position 3,514 of record CACXTX010000087.1, read on the forward strand.
ATACTCAAACTATACCCTTCCAGTCTTACGCTGTTTTCCGTGATAATATTCAATATGCCTGCCACACCCTCTGCATCGTATTTGGCGCCAGGATTTGTTATCACCTCTATTTTTTTTACCGATGACGCAGGCATATTCTTCAATATTTCCGCAGGTTTGTTGCTCATCATCGTATTAGGTTTTCCATTTACATACACCTTGAAATCTGTGCTCCCATTTACTTTGATCTGATCTGTTCCTTCCACATTTACCATAGGTACCTTACGAAGTATCTCAAGCATGTTTTGGCTCTTGCTGTCGGAATCGTAGGATACATTATAGGTAAATTTGTCAAGGTCGGCCTTTATTAAGGGCCGAACACCTGTAACTGTCACTTCCTGTAGGTGTTGTACGGAATCCCTTTTGGCCTGTGCCATATTACCAATTGGTATCCAGATCAGTGTTGACAAGCAGAAAAAGAATTTTACACGGATATTCCTAATCATCATCTCTGTTTTGTTTTATTGTTTCTGAATTCTAATATGCATATTTTCTGATTTCTATATTAAAATTCATATTTTAATTGTACCTTTGCACTTGGTGACTGGTTAACAGACAAAGTTTCTCTACCATAAATTCACCCGTGCGTTCATTCTTTCGTACCAAAAGAATTGTGTCAGAATCGGGTGTGACAGTAATTGCCCGATAAATGCTATTGAGTTTGATAGCCTTAATGGGGTTGCCATTCCAGTCATAGATAAGGAGCATATTTCCGCCAAAGATGTCTTGTGGATAATCATCATAGCGTTTGCCCCAATAAAGGGCGACACAATAATGAGCATTTCCCGCTACGTCAATAAAACCATAGGTGTTGTGTGGCAGAAACTTGACAGAGCCGCCCTTTGCCTTTGCAAACTTAGGCAGAATGTTTCCCTTTTTACAAACTAATGCTGGTTTATTCAAAGCTTTTAGTTCATAGAATGCTATGAACGACCCGCAGGTTGTTGCTGCTATCATCTTTTTCCGCTCTGGCTCGTAATGGCAATTCCATTGACAGGCATATGCCTTTTGGGTGTCGTTCAGATTATCATCTTCTGCCAAAGGATAGATTCCAAAGAGTGTTGTAATGGAATCTGCCTTATTGTCCATGATAGCAAATGGATATCCCTTGAATGGCCCCGTTCCTAAACTCATATCATCGTTAATGCGATACACTTTAAAAATCTGTTCGTTGGCCTTCACAAAACTGACTGAATTGATGATATGTCCGGGATTATTTGTTCTTACAGTGGAAAGTTGCCGCTTGTTCAAATCCCAGAAATACAATTCTTCGCCTTGTGTCTTGAGTGTCGTCATTATGCTTACCTCGCCATTCCCTCTTCCTGCATTGAGGAAGTGCCCCGTAAAAGAGCTAGCTCTGTAATCATAAACGGAGAGGTGTGTCGACTTAAACACATTGGAGAGCGCAATAATTCTGTCAGTGCAAGTCATCATGATAGGATTAAGAATCTCATGCTTGGGAAAATTAACCTTCTCAGTATTCCCTTTGGTTATGACTGTGAACTCAGACAAGATTCCGTCTTCTTCTACCTGATGGTCAGACATTGAGAACAATAAGAATGAAAACAATAAACTACTAATCATAAGGCATTATAATATATATGAGATGGTAAAAAGTAATTCGCGACCACGAAGGTTGTATCTGTAAGAATACATGTTCACGGTGCTGTATTCTGTATATGCGTATTGCCGTTGGTTGAAAATGTTGTTCAAATTCAAACCATATCTAAGTGCTTTCTGTCGAAATGACAGACCACAGTCAAACAACACAACAGTCTTGGACAAGTCATCGCTGATGTCCCTTGCTGCTATATCGGCTCCAATATGGATAAGGAACGTTTTCCAAGGTGACAAAACGACCTTCATGCGGTGGTCTTGTTGCCAGAGGCTTCGACTGACATCAAGATATTTCGATGCTAATTTGCGGATTTGTCCTTCGTAAGTGAACTCCAAGAAATCAAGGGGCTTAGAAACGACAGATGGTATCATCGTGAGACTCTCGCTGGTTGTACCAATGAGCAATGAGTTTTGCATGATTTTCTGATGGTTCCAAGAATATTGTAAGGTTAATGATAGTTTAGTGCCAACAGACTGAAACCGCTTTACGGCACTGACTGATGATGTGAACCTGTCTGCACTATGCATCTGAGGAATGTCTGCATAAACTATCATATCGTCAGTGACGAATTGTGAGGCGATATTATTAGACTTTGTGTTTCGGTATGTTAAGTCCATGTTGAAGAACCATTGGCTAATG
>CACXTX010000088.1 GCA_902770635.1 uncultured Prevotellaceae bacterium
AAAAATGAAAAAATTAGTATTTATGTTCGTAGCTGTTGCAGCTATTTCTTTCGCTTCATGTGGTAACAAGACTGCTCAGGCTGAGGCTGTTGATTCAGACTCTATCGCAGTAGTTGACAGCGCTGAGGTTGCTGACACCGTTGCTGCTGACACTGTTGCTGCTGACAGCGTTAAGTAATTGACGAACTCAAACAAAATTGAGAGAATGAGCCGTCGGATGTGAATCCGGCGGTTTTTTTGTTTCTTTTTTCCAATTTTTGTGTATCTTTGCAGCAACAAACCAAGAAAAGGATATGAAAACAAGAAGAATGATGATGATGTTCATTGCCCTGCTGACCTTTGGCGGAGCAATGACAACGTTGCTTACAGCTTGCAGTAGCAACGTAGATTCTCCTGCCACGAGTACTGAACAAGGACCAACGGCAGATGAACTCAAGGGAACATGGTATTGTGTGTATGAAGCCTCTGGATCAGCAAAAGCTGAGGATGGCACCGACGACAAAGTCAATTACAACCTGGTAGTCGATATTTATCGTTTCGACAGTCCCAACGAAGGCAGTTTCTTTCGTTGTTTCTTCGATGATTTAAAGCAGGGACCCGTACTGACACAGGGCATCTTAGGCTATGGCGCCTTCACCTACTCTCCCTCTAAGGAAAAAGTAGCCATCACACTGACGAATAACTTTAACCAGGAATATCCGCAAGCCTGGGAAATAGGCTATGGCGACGAAGTCCTTCTGGCAAAGGGTGTTGACGGACAGGAGATAGAACTGGAGCTGGCTGACAAGGAAATGGAATCGGCTATTAACAGTATGTTGGAACAGAATGGCGGTGATGCCGAGAAGTATGTCGCTGACAACTACAAGCCCAAAGGAGTGGATCATAGCCAATGGATGAAGCAACTTGCTGACACCCGACTGGTTGCCGACCTCTCGCTGCCTGCCAGTCACGATGCCGTAACTGCAGAGGGATGGACACCAGAGCTGATGGGTGTCTTCTCTGAAATGATGGCCAAGACACAAGACCTGACCATCAATGAACAATTGAAGATAGGTATGCGCGTGTTCGACCTGCGCCCGGAGTTTCTCCCCGGCCCTGGTGGTAGCTATGAGTTACGTTGTTCTCACGGCATCTCACAGACCAAATTGCTGGTCAGCGATTTCTTCGTGTTGCTGAAACAATTCCTGGCAACAAACCCCACCGAGTTCTGTATTGTAACGATAGACCTCTCAGCAACCTCTAAAATGAAAGAATGGGCCGAGAAGTTCAATGCACTCATCAGCAGCGACCAGGTCCGCAACCTGTTTGTTGACTTCAAGCCTCGTCTGACCGTAGGCGAGATGCGTGGTCACGTGCTGCTACTGTCAAAGAAGATCTATACCGAGAAACCCATAGGCGGATATTGCTACAATTGGACGGACGACGTGGAACTGGAGAAGCAGACGAAGGGTCACATCACAGGTGCTGACGGTGTAGAGACTCCACTATGGGTTCAGGACTTCTGGGGCAAAGCGACCCGTGCAGGAAAGGACGACGCCGTCATCCGTATGCTGGAAGCAGCTGCCAAGCGTGACATGAATGCCGAGAAGCCTGCATGGGTCATCAACTTCCCATCGGCTTATTTTGGCACACCGCTGTCAGACAGTTATCGCGAGAATGCGGTGTCAGCCAATAAGGTGACCTCTGACTGGCTGAACACTCACAACGGATCGGTAGGCATCATCTTTATGGACTTCGGTGGCATGGACAAGAGTCCCAGCTATACTGGTTTACAGCTCTACGAGACTGGCGGCATGCAACTTGTTGACATGGTCATCAAGCAGAACTTTAAGCAATAAGCCACTCGTGCTTTGTGGCTTTAGGTCGAAAAATAAAATGAAAAAAAGGGGCTTCTCGCAATGAGAAGCCTCTTTCTTGTGTATAATAACTATGATTTGCTTTACAGCGGATTATTCCTCTACTGCAGCAGCCTCTTCCTGAGCAGGTGCCTCTACAGGAGCAGCCTCAACGGGAGCCTCTGCCTTCTTCTCCTCTACGGGAGCGTTCTCTGCAACTACCTTAACAGGAATCTCTACGGTAACCTCCTTGTGGAAGTGTACGAGAGCTACATAATCACCAACGTTCTTAGCATCCTTCATGGTGATGATCTTACGATCAACATCCTTACCGAGCTTCTTCAGCTCCTCTGCTATCTGGTTGGCACCAACAGAACCATAGAGCTGGCCAGTAGCGCTCACCTTAGCAGCAATGCAAAGAGCAACGTCCTTCAAGGCCTCAGCCTTCTTCTCTGCGTCAGCCTTCAGGGCAGCCAGCTTGTGAGCCTGCTGCTTCAGGTTCTCAGCGAGAATCTTCTTAGCCATAGGAGAAGCGATAACACCCTTACCCTGAGGAATCAGGTAGTTACGGCCATATTATATCCCAGTCCGATAATATCTTCTTTCAATATAATTTCCATATTCGTCCTCCTCCTTATTATTTCATCATGTCAGTTACGTAAGGCAGCAGAGCGATCTGGCGTGCACGCTTAACAGCCTGGGCCACACGGCGCTGATACTTCAGAGAGGTACCTGTGATACGACGGGGCAGAATCTTACCCTGCTCGTTCAGGAACTTCTTCAGGAACTCGGGATCTTTGTAGTCAATGTACTTGATACCACTCTTCTTGAAGCGGCAGTACTTCTTCTTCTTCGTGTCGATAGAAGGAGCATTCAAATAGCGGATTTCTGATTCTTGTGCCATAGTTTAAGCCTCCTCTTTTTTACCAAGTTTGTTACGACGCTTCTCAGCATACTCGATGGCATACTTCTCAAGCTTTACAGTCTGGAAACGGATTACTTTCTCGTCACGACGGAAAGAAGTCTCCAAAGTCTTAATAACTGATGGCTCAGCCTTGAATTCCAGCAAACAGTAGAAACCTGTAGATTTCTTCTGGATAGCGTAAGCCATCTTCTTCAGTCCCCAGGTCTCTTCATTCAGAATCTCTGCACCCTTATCGGTGAGAACCTTCTTGAATTTAGCGACCGTTTCCTTCATCTGTTCATCAGACAAAACGGGAGTCAAAATGAAAACGGTTTCGTATTGATTCATACTACTTTAATTAACTGCAAAGGTACAAAATTATTCATAATTCTTAATGCATAATTCATAATTATTTCGTACTTTTGCCTAAAATTTAACGTTTTTATGAAGAAATACACTAAAAATATCGGCTTGATACTGATCATCTTAGGTGCTTTGGTGCTTATTTCCACTCGTATCAGCACATTTTCCACACACAACGGATTGTTGCTTACGGGTCTGTTTTGCATCGTGGCAGGCATCTGGTTTCACATTCGCAGCATCAAGAACGACAGTCTTTATTGAACCATTATGAACAAGCAAGAACAATATCGTGAGTTGCTGCTCCAGTTGGACGGACTCATCCAGGGAGAGAAAGATGAGACCAGCGTGATGGCTAACACCGCTGCCCTTATTCATCAGACGTTCCACTTTTGGTGGACGGGTTTCTATCGCGTCGTTAACGGCGAGTTGCTGCTGGGTGCCTTCCAGGGTCCTGTAGCCTGTTATCATATTGCCAAGGGACGTGGTGTCTGCGGCACTGCTTGGGCAGAGCGTACCACCCAAGTCGTACCCGATGTCGAGCAGTTTCCTGGCCATATTGCCTGCAGCTCCGAGTCGAAAAGCGAGATAGTGGTCCCTATATATAATAAGGTGGGCGACGTCATGGCTGTGCTGGATATTGACAGCGAGCATCTGGGCACCTTTGACGCCACGGACCAAGAGTACCTGGAACAGGTATGCCAGCTCGTCAGCGAGACTATTTACCCCTAACTAACGAACAAAAAAGCGACCTTTATGGAACACTTGAAGATATTCACCCAACTGATTGCCAGTGAGTTGCATCTGTCTGAACATGCAGTAGAGAACACTCTGAAACTGCTCGACGAAGGATGTACCATTCCTTTCATCTCCCGTTATCGCAAGGAACGTACAGGAGGTCTTGACGAAGTGCAGATCACTGCCATCAGCGACCGCAAGGAGCGTTTGCAGGAAATTGCCAAGCGTAAGGAGACCATTACGAAGACCATTACAGAACAACAGAAGATGACGCCCGAGTTGCAGAAGCGCATCAGCGATTGCTGGGAGCTGACCACACTCGAAGATATCTACCTGCCCTATAAACCCAAGCGTCGTACCCGTGCTCAGGTAGCCCGCGAACAGGGCTTGGAGCCTTTGGCTACCATTCTCTTGATGCAGCGCGAGGCCAGTTCTCAGAAGGCCGCTCAGCGCTTTGTGCGTGACGGATTGTCCGTTGCAGATTGTCTCAAGGGCGCCCAGGACATCATTGCCGAACAAGTCAGCGAAGACGAACGTTCGCGCAACCAGGTCCGTAGTGCCTTCCGTCGCGAAGCTTTCATAGAGTCCAAAGTGGTCAAGGCAAAGAAAGACACCGATGAAGCCCAGAAATACAGCGATTACTTCGAGTGGGAAGAACCCCTGAAGCGCTGTTCCAGCCATCGCCTGCTCGCCATGATGCGCGGACAGAGCGAGGGTATTCTGCGCATCAGTCTGACCATCGATGACGACGAGGTCGTTCAACGTTTGCAGCGTAACTATGTTCGAGGCAATGGCCCCTGCCAGCGACTGGTTGGCGAGGCCGTTGAGGATGGTTATAAGCGATTGTTATTGCCCTCCATCGAAACCGAGTTCACCAATCTCAGCAAGGAGAAAGCTGACGAAGAAGCCATCCGTGTTTTTGCCGAGAACCTGCGCCAGCTGTTGCTCTCTGCCCCACTCGGCCAGAAGCGTGTCATGGGCATCGACCCTGGTTTCCGCACAGGATGCAAGGTGGTTTGCCTCGATGCACAAGGCAATCTGCTCTACCACGAGGCCATCTTCCCCCACCCTCCTGTCAACCACCGTGCCCAAGCCACTATCCATATTCAGCAAATGCTGAAAAACTACCATATCGAGGCTATTGCCATCGGAAACGGTACTGCCAGCCGCGAAACGAAGGAGTTCGTGGAGGATTGTCTCAAATCACTCCCCTCGCCCTTGGGAGAGGGATCGGGGGTGAGGCTCTTCGTAGTCAGCGAGGACGGTGCCTCCGTCTATTCCGCCTCGAAGGTAGCGCGCGACGAATTTCCCGACGAGGACGTCACCGTGCGCGGAGCTGTGAGCATTGGTCGCCGACTCATGGACCCCTTGGCCGAACTGGTCAAGATAGACCCTAAGAGCATCGGTGTTGGACAGTATCAGCATGATGTCGATCAGACCTTGCTGAAGCACTCGTTAGACCAGACCGTCGAGAGCTGCGTCAACCTGGTTGGTGTTAACCTCAATACCGCCTCGAAGCACCTGCTGACCTACGTCAGCGGACTGGGTCCTGTGCTGGCGCAGAACATCGTGGATTACAGGAAGGAGAACGGGGCCTTCACCTCGCGTGCCCAACTGAAGAAGGTGCCACGTCTGGGTCCTGCCGCCTATCAGCAATGTGCCGGATTCCTGCGTATTCCTAATGCCAAGAACCCACTCGACAACTCGGCCGTTCATCCTGAGAGCTATGGCGTCGTGGAGCAGATGGCCAAGGACTGCCATTGCACCGTCGCCGACCTTATCAGTCAGCCCGACAAGCGCGCACAGATTGACATCAAGCGCTATGTCACCCAAGAAATCGGACTCCCCACCCTCACCGACATCATGCACGAGTTGGAGAAACCTGGTCGCGACCCTCGCGAACAGATTGAGGAGTTTGAGTTCGACGCCAGCGTGCAGACCATCGACGACCTGCGCGAAGGCATGGAACTGCCGGGCATTGTGACCAACATCACCAACTTCGGAGCCTTCGTCGATATCGGCGTCCATCAGGACGGTCTCGTCCACGTTTCCCAGTTGGCCGACCGTTACGTCACCGACCCCACCCAGGTTGTCCGACTGCATCAGCACGTCCGCGTCCGCGTCATTGGCATTGACCTCCGTCGCCAACGCATCTCGCTGAGCATGAAGGGCATGAAGAAATAATCTTTGAAATTCATGTAGTTTTTCATTATATAGCCGCGTCTAATGGGTAAACAAAGATACGATTAAGCGAGCGGTTTCGCACATGCGTTTGCAGAAATCCGAGCGTGAGTATCTTCGACGAAAGTCAATGATTCAAAAAAACAGAAAGACAATGAATGCATTAGACCAACAGTTTGCACAAACCGTCAGAGGTAACCTGATGAATAACAACCTGATAGAAGTACTGACGGCAAACGAATAAGGTACCCTTATTGGGCAATAACCCTCTCTTATTGCTAAATAACCTGCCCTTATGGCGAAATAACCCTTCCTTTCTCCGAGAGTAACAAAAATTACTTTCAACGACAACAATTTCGAGATATGGGGTTCTCTGGGCAAATCGCTGACAACAAGCGACCAACAGATGACAGCCCAAGCTGGGGACATCGTACTCTATAATGGCGACAACATCTGCATATTCTATGCTAGCAACTCTTGAAGCTATACCCGTTTAGGTCACATCGACGCTCTGTCTGAAAGCGAATTACGCACATTCTTGAAAGCTGGTCAAAGCAACATTGCCGTCACCCTTTCGCTGGCATCTGGCACCTCAGCCATTCAAACGGTACCCAGAACTACAAATAAAGATACATACTACTCACTCAACGGACAGAGAGTAGATAATCCAACAAAAGGTATATACATCAAGAACGGCAAAAAAGTGGTCTTATAAAAAACAGCGCTGAAACTCGCTCTCAAAATTAGGGGTTAGAATACCCTGCCCCATGGCCTCATGAATCTCCTTCATCGTCCAGAAACGACCACCGTCTAACTCGTCGGCAGAGGGCGAGATGGGACCATCGTATATCGTGCGGTTTACGTAAACAAGCTCACGTTCACGCCGGCTCTCAAAAACGTATTTGTCTATGAGCTCAGGGGTGAAGTCGGTGATGCCCAGTTCCTCGCGAACCTCACGGCGGAGGGCCTCTTCGGGTGTCTCACCATAGTCTATATGGCCACCAACTGCCGTGTCCCACTTGCCTGGCTGGATGTCTTTCCAGTCAGGCCTGCGTTGCAGGTAGATGTCGCCGTTTGAATTAAACACATGCAGATGCACAACGGGGTGCAACAGTTTCGTGCCACTATGACACTCGCCGCGAGTGGCAGATCCTACTACCCTGCCCTCTTCATCGACTATCGGGAATATTTCTTGCTGATTATCCATACACTACGACAAAGGTCAGATTGTGATTACACATAACGCATTCATACTTTGTGTAACAAAACAGAATGTATAACGTCACAAATTCTGCAGCAAAAATACTAAAATAATGTCGAATCACCAAACAATTAGCATAATAACGCATATTGTACGACGTTTTAATTGACGTGTACTGAATAAGTTGACACTTTAGGAATTAAAAAAGTGTCAACTTATTCAGTACACGTCACCCCATCTTTTTTCAAAGAAAATTGGTATATCCCTTTTTTATTCCAAAATCTTTTTATATATTTGCAACTGCAATCCGAAAGGAAGCAAGACATAGTTTGCTCTATAGCCTCACTTTCACCACCACGAGAAAGAGCAAATACCTATTAATGGAGCTGCCCCTATGGGCGCAGATTCTCCCGTATATAGGTATGGTTTGTGGTGAACCGTGAGGCGTATGGCGAAGGTCTGCGCCTTTTTAGTATGTATAACTAAAATATATAGCTATGAAGAAACTATTAACCCTCTTAATTGCTTGTATTGCATTATGCAATATGGCAATTGCTCAAGTTTATGGTGTACCTATTAATCGTAATGATAAACTTGAAATAGTCAAGGCTGCTGATATGGTTTTAGATGTTAATGTCTTTGGCACTGCCCATTCGGTTTTAGTATTGTTTGGTATGCCAGTAAACGATAAGTGTACAGATGAATTCGCCAAAAGATTTAGTAAGAATTGGAATGAGTATAGGGATTATATTGCTACGAACGCCTACATTTATTGGCCAGAATTAGAAAGGAGTCCAAAAGACATGCTAATGGGACGACTTACTTCATATGGTCTTGGTGGATCGGATGTCAAGGAACTATATTTTTCGTTGGGTGAAACCTATCGGGCTAAATTTCTAAAAGACCTTTCTCTATATGGCTATAAGAAGATTAAATCTGAGAATAAAAAGGACCAGCATTATAAGGTTAACTATCTAGAAACTACATATCAAAAGGAGAATCATCTTTGTGTTGTCAAGACTTATGGAAATTCTTTTAATGTAAGTTTTACTCGTAAAGTAAGACAAGAAAGTGCAGAAGAAAAAGTTATTTCTGAACAATGTAAGCGCTTTATAAGACTTCATGCTGTTGACGGGGCAAGACAATATGACCTAACAGATAATAATGTACCATATGAAGTACCCGCCGTTGTTGATATCCAATTTCCATCAGAGAACAAGATTGTCAACATTCCTACAGACGTGTTTAAAGATGTTCCAGAGAGAATATCCAAAAGGCTTGAGGTGAATATCCATAGCCAAGGAAATATGAGTATTGATTCTTACAATAGTAAAGACATTGCTTATTTCAAATGGATTAAGCCATACATTTATGTAAAAAGTACTGCAAAGGTAAACTTCCCAAGATATGGCAAAGGCTATATTATTGGTGATTCTTTCGATTTGTTTATCCATGAATCAGAAGAATTTGACAGCTGCACGGTATCATTTAAAATCAAATATAAAAACTCTGATGAGTTTATTGTAAAGAACCAGAAAGAAAACGAAAGGTAACTTATTCTTTCAAAAATATGTCCGCTACATATATGCTTCCCTTTGTATACTTTTGGGGAGAACCAGTAAAAAAGTAATAAATCAAAACATAGTAAATTATGAATATTGAATCAATCATTGGAATAACAAGTGGTATTATCGGTATCGTTGGTGGAGTTTATGGTGGTTATTACTGGTTGGAAAAGAAATTCCAAAAACCACCTATGTCTACATTGTTTGACCAATTGACAAATAAAAAAGTGTCTGATACTGAACGAAGGGAAATCCTCAATAAATTAAATAGCTATCCCTTAATCAATAATAGAATAATGGGAAGTTATATTCAAAACTTTGCATTGGAGAAACGGGGTAGAGAGGCTGTGTTGTTTGATATCTGCGATAGTAACGATATGGAACCAACAGATGATCTCTGCAAAGAACTAATAGGCGCTTTTATGCCTTCCCTGCAGAAAAGATACCAAGAAAAAAGGCAAGTTATCAAAGAGGAAACAACATCAGAACATATTGTCCCCATTAGCATAAACGAAACAAAGGAAAAGGCAGTCCAACTCTCAACAGAACAAACCGTTTATTTATCAGCATTGCTTAAAACAAAGTATCCAGATACTTGTGAGAAACTAATTCAGATTCTTGATAAGCATCATGTGAAATACGGTTTCCTAGAAGGAACAAAAGATATATGGTGTCGTGATTATATGCCTATCCAAACTAAATCTGGTAAGTTTATCCAATTTAAATATGAACCTAGTTATCTCAAAAATGATAACGAGTGGGACGAATCTCGTTCTGATGTAGAAGAGGTCTGCAAATTGAACAATATTGATGCCGAACCATCTGATATAAACCTCGATGGTGGTAATGTTCTACTATGCGATGATCGAGCCATTATATCAGATAGGGTATTCTCTGAAAACAAAGACTGGAACAGAGAAAAACTCGTAAGTGAATTGAGCAGACTATTGGAGTGCGAAATAATCATTATACCAGCTGAAAACGATGATATGACAGGACATGCAGATGGTATGGTTAGATTTATAAATCGTAACACCATACTTGGCAATAAGCTGGCTGATGAGTATAAGTATTGGAGAGATGGTATGCAAAAGGTTTTAGAACAATATGGTTTGAAATATATTGATGTACCGTTCTTCTTACCAAAAGACCCAAAACATCCTTTAAGTGCCATTGGTGTCTATGTAAATTATCTAGAAGTCAATAATTTGATTATCTTACCTGTTTTCGGTAGAGATGAGGACGAGCAAGTGATAAGTATTATTAAAAGCGTCTTCCCTGATAGAAAAATAGAAACTATCGATTATAACGATGTTGCAAAAGAAGGTGGTCTGTTAAATTGTACTACTTGGGTGATAACTAAATAAGAAGAAAAGAAATTAAAATCAGAATCAAGAGACTACAACACCTAATTTATTTATTCAAGTCATATTAATCTCATACCGAACTCATATTAAACTCTAATTGAACTCATATCGAAGTCATACCGAAGTCATACCGAACTCTATCCGTGAATCATGAGACTGGCACCAAATCTATTTGAGTGAAGGAAGTGTTTTGATAATATGAAAGATTAATAGTAACAATTGTTAGACTTAATGGTAACAATTGTTAGACTTAATGGTAACAATTGCTAGACTTAATGCTAGCAAGTTTTTCCCTTAATGATAAAAAAAGACGGCCTTAATAGCCGTCCTTTGTGAAAGTGATCCGGTCGGGATTCGAACCCGAGACCCACAGCTTAGAAGGCTGTTGCTCTATCCAGCTGAACTACCAGACCATACCATTTTGGGTGCAAAGGTACAAATTATGACTAATAAAGATTGTAAATCATTTATAATTCGAACAAAACGTTGTCTTTTTACCCAAAAAGTTGTAATTTTGCAAACATATTAGAAAGATAGAAGGTATTATGACAATAGAGGATGTAAAAGTGATCATACAAGGTGACGAGACTCGTACGTTGGAAATGAAGAAAACAACGGGTGAGTTGAAGGATGCTGTTGAATACATTGATGTGCCGGATCGTCCAGACTGTCAGGTCATAGCCATTCATCTGGATGCTCCTTCTTATTGGGACGTGCCATATACATACGATAATAAACCGTATATGCGAATTGAGAGCACAACGGTAGTCATGCCTCGGGAAATCTTTGAAGACCGTCTGATGCGTAGCAAATCTAATCGCTATAAGTGGGAAGATCATATTTGCGAAGGCATCACCATTGCAGATTTGGAGGAACAGCGTATTCGTGGTGGTGTCCGGCTTGGTGTAGAACGTGGTAGGATGCCAGAATCTTCACTAATGGAAACAACGGAAAGTCTTGTGGAGAAACTGAAACTTACCACAAATGGGAAACTGAAAAATGCAGCAGCAGCATTGTTCCTCCGAGATACAAGTCAGTTCCCTCAGTTCTTGCTTCGCATGGCTCGTTTTCGTGGCAACGACAAGATGGAATTCATCGACAATCAAAGAGCGTACGGCAACTTCTTTACTTTGCTTGATGCAGGTATGGCGTTTTTCTTCAAACACCTTTCCCTCAGTGGCAAGATAGTGGGCTTTACAAGAGAAGAGAAACTGGAGATTCCAGCCGAAGCGTTGCGTGAATTCCGTTGGCATTGCCATCTATGATGATCGTGTAGAGATTGAGAACACTGGTCATTTGCCAGATGAATTGACTGTTGAGACCATTAAGCAATCCCATCATTCATTTCCTCAGAACCCGACTATTGCCGACGTACTGTTTAAGACTACGTTCTTGGAAAACTGGGGCAGTGGCGTAGGTCGCATGGTAGATGCTTGTAAGCAAGCTAATCTTCCAGAACCAGAGTTCAATCAGAATGCGGCATTCGTGTGGGTCACATTCAAACGCGCAACCATACGACCCCACAACCCCACAACCCCACAAGTTAATACCCCCTCAACCCCCTCAACCCCCTCAACCTCAAAACGCGAGATAGCAAAAGCTAAGCGTTTAAAAGCTTTATTATCCGCTATTGGAGCAAATGGCTCAAATCTGAGAGCATTGATGGAATCGATGCAAAGAAAGGATAGAAAAGGATTTGTGAGCACATATATTGTGCCAAATATAGAAGCAGGTTATATTGCGATGCTTTATCCTGAGGCTCCAAATCATCCAATGCAATCATACTATCTGACTAAGAAAGGCAGAGAGTTATTGGAACAACTCTAATAAGTGTTAATTTGCCGTTTCAT
>CACXTX010000089.1 GCA_902770635.1 uncultured Prevotellaceae bacterium
TGGTGCCTTGGAGTTCGCTTCAAATAGAGACCAGCAGAAGCATCCTTCATTCGTGTTGGTGCCACAATATACTGACTGGGCTGTGCAGGATGATTGGAGCACCACTGACGAGGTAGAAATGACCATCCGACTGCTTCAGACCGTCTGCAAGGAATACAATGTAGATACCAACCGACTATACACCACAGGACAGTCAATGGGTGGCATGATGTCGTTCTATTTCAACATCACATATCCCGATCTTTTTGCGGCCTCATTGTTTGTTAGCAGCCAGTGGGACACCTCGAAGATGCAGGACTTCGGCAAGAAGCATTTCTTCTACATCGTAGCTGGTGGCGATCAGAAGGCATCGGGTGGCATGAAAGATTTGGCTGAGGTGCTGAAGGAGAACAATGCCCGCGTTGACTCCACATCATGGAGTGCAAAGCTTCCAAGCGAAGAACAGGAACGATTGGCCGAGGAACTGATAGCCAAGGGCGGCAATATCAACTTCATCAAGTGGGAGGCAGGCAGTGTACTCCCTGAATCAGGCAAGGGTATGGAGCACATGGCATCTTTTGACTACGGCTATAAGATTGCAGCAGTGCGCGACTGGCTGTTCATGCAGAGCAAATAGACTTTGACAAATCATGCAGAGATTATATATTGAACGTTTCTACTTGAATAGGGCCGACGGCAGCGAGCACTATGTCTATCACGACAATCCACGGCCGAAATGAATATAGAAGACTATCGCGAGTTCTGCCTGTCGTTAGGCGAAGACATAGAAGAGAAACTGCCTTTCCAGAAGTTTAAGAACGGAGAGGGAGTACTGGTGTTCTATGTTATGGGCCACATGTTCTCTTTCTTCGATTGCAATGATTTCTCCGTTATCGCATTGAAGATCTTAAGGCACAGTATGAGTGTATCGGGAACCCGTACAACGAATCACCCAAACACTGGATAGGCATTAATCCAACGACAGCCCCTGATGATCTGCTGAAGGAACTGACTCGAAACTCATACAAGGTAGTCAAGGCGAAATATACGAAAAAATAGATATGAAACTGTTATTATCCTTATTATTGACTGTGGCCAGTCTTTCAGCTTTTGCACAGCAAACAATTAAAATTTCAGGTAGAGTCACTGATTTCAATGACAAGCCTATCAGTAATTGTACTGTCATGCTCATGGATGGGCGCTTTAATGCTATTGACAGTGTAGTAACCGACAGTGTTGGATTCTATCTGATGAACGACATTAAGCCAGGGAAATACATGGCTCTTACTGCTATCAAGTGGGATGAGTATGTAAGATTCAGCAAACTTCCTGAACAAGATCGACGACTGGAATTCTGGGCTTGGAATATCATTGCCGACAAGGACTTGACCATCAATCCTCGCTACCATAGGCTTGAACTGTATGGCACGACAGCATTCTGCCCTACAGGAACTAATGCCCTGATGGTTTATACCCGTCCGATGAGTGCAACAGAGGCTATGAAATACGATGAGAAACTCTACCGAGATAATAACAACGGAGTAATAGACTATTCTGTGAAGCTCGAAGATTTTCAGGTTCAAGCATTCATCGATGACAAAGAGGTTAAGATTCGTCATATCGAATGTCCGTCACGATGACAGATTCGTTCATAAAATTCGCATAACTGCAGAAAATGTAAAATACCACGAGAGGGGCGAGAATATCTGCTTCTTTCAAAATTCAGATTCTCAATAGCTGACACAGAAGGGCTCTGAGCCAAGAACTTTGTGGCTGTATAACAAATAATAACATGACTTATGAAAAAGATTTTATCAGCATTTGCAGCGCTGGCCGCCTGCAACAGTAATGAACCAAAGGCAGAAAACACAGTAACAAATGACGGCCAAGCCGAATAACGGAATAGAGGATTATGGAAAATATCATCACAAGAGAGGTAGCCTGGGAGCTGCTGAGAAAGTATAATAAAGACCCGTTTCACCTTCAGCATGCGCTGACGGTGGAAGGTGTCATGCGCAGGCACAGTTTGCTACAGGCTGGTTTCTGATGACTGGCACAGGCGTTCCCCAAGACGAACGCAAAGGGTTAAAGTGGATTCACAAGGCAACCTTCCAAGGCTACCAACCTGCCATCGACTACTGCAAGGAACACGGATTAAAGTGAACTTTCAAGGATGGTTTCGGGTTTTGGAAGAATGAGGAGATAAAAACCAGAAGTCGCTGAAAATCAGCATTCTTCCTCGATTTGCGCAGAAGAGCATTGCAGGTAATTAAAGTGTGTTCTGACATACCCAAAAACAAGCAATTCTGCGAAGAATGGCACATCTGAAACGGGCGTTATGAAAGTTTAACTATCGCGGTTTCTTCTTCACCGTTCTGCAATGTTTTCAATTTGTCAATATGAGTGAGACAAAGTAATTTTGCAACCTCAAAATTGACGAGTATGAAAACAGAAATGAAGGTGCTGCTCTACCTCAAAAGAAACGAGCAAAGCGAAAAGGACATGTGTCCGCTGATGGGAAGGATTTCCATCAAGGGACGTTACAACTCAACGGCACAGTTCTCGTGCAAGATGAAAGTGGATTCCAAAATCTGGAATGCCACTTCTCAACGTTGTACGGGTAAGAGCAAGGTAGCAACATCAACCAACAGGGAAATAGAAAAGCTACTGTTATTGCTCCGTTATCGGTTTAATGAATTTCTGGAAGATGGGCAGAAGTTCTCAGCCGAAGACCTGAAGAATGCCTTTCAAGGAATAGCGGCTGTGCAGATGACGCTGCTCAAACTTTTCAAATCGCATAATGAGGAACTGGCTCTATGTGTCGGTGTGAACCGTACCCAAAACACCTACCTCATCTACGACAAAGTCTATCGGGGGCTTGAAAAGTACATTCACAGCAAGAAGAAAGTTTCAGACGTACCTCTCAAGCAGTTGGATATGATGTTCATAGAAGAGTATGACCTTTATCTGAAAATTGAGTGCAAGTACAAGCCAGCAACAAGAATAGCCTATCTGAAAGTGCTGAAGAAACTGATGAATATGGCTACTTGCCGTGGACTTGTCCCATCAAATCCATTCAAGGGCTTCAAATCAGAACGTCCCAAGCAGACGAAACGCTATCTGGAGATGGATGAGTTGAAGAAAGTGATGATGGTGGAACTTGACCATCCCAGTCATATTCTTGCCAGAGATTTGTTCGTATTCTCCGCCCTTACAGGTGTATGCTATTGCGACATGCGTATGCTTTCAGACTCCAACATCGTAAAACAAGCAGATGAAACAATCTGGCTTCAGTTAAAACGCCATAAGACTGGTACTCCCGAGAATGTGAGGCTAACGGATATTCCCATTACTCTTATCGACAAATATAAGGGTATTGACAAAGACGGACATCTTTTCCCTATGCCGTCCTACACAACCATACGTTTACATCTGAAGACCATCGCAGATAAATGCAAACTTGGTCATTACTTCTCATATCATCAGGCCCGACATACATTCGGTACAACAATCTGCTTAGGAAATGGAATTCCTATCGAGACTGTCAGCAAAATCATGGGACATTGCAGCATTAACATTACCCAGCATTATGCAAAGGTAACAGAAAGAAAGATAGCTGATGATGTACGATCGTTGGGCAGTTGTATCGATAAGAATTTCTCTCTTGCGGGAATCGAACTGACACCATCGCGGATATTGCGTGACTACAGTCAGCGCCATCAGAAGCCAAGACTGGGAAAGAAAAAGAAGTCTGTCATTGAACTATAGGAGGATAAAGTATGCGTAGTACATTCAAGCAACTTTTTTACATCAACCGTCAGAAGATGAAAAAGAACGGCAAGTGTCCGATTATGGGCAGAATCACCATTGACGGAAAGGCGTGCCAGTATTCAACGAGCTATGAGATTGACCCATGTCTTTGGAATCCCTCTACAGGCAGGGCTTTCGCTTCTGGGAAAATACTAGAAGTCCTAACACCAGAGGAGAAGATGGACATCAAGCGTTTGAATACGCAACTCGACGACCTAATGGCAAAGGGGGAAGAGGCATATAAGCGGAATCTTGCGGGTATTGGTTATGTTTCTGCTGAAGTCATAAAGAATGCCATCCTTGATACGGACTCCCAGAAAGACGGTCTGCTCGAACTCTTGGCAGACTACAATGACGAATATAAGAAACGCATAGGGATAGACCGATGTGCAGCCTCATTTCAGAAGTTTAAGCGTACACTCCCCATTCTCCGCGACTTTATTGTCATCAAATACGATAGGGATGACATCTCCGTCAAAGAACTGGATTATCAGTTCATGGTAGATTTCGATTTCTATCTGTCAACGACACTGCGCATGGTGCCAAGTACAGTCAATGGCTTTATTGCAAGGCTGCATCTGATAGTACGTCAGGCTGTCAAGAAAAAGATTATCCGCAGAGACCCGTTTGCAGGATTCAAATACCACAAAGTGAAACCCAACCACCACTATCTGACAATGGAGAACCTTCATAAGATGATGGCACTTGAACTGAACACCTACCGTCTCTGCCATACAAGAGACCTTTTTGTGTTCAGCTGCTTCACCGGCATTGGCAGGGCTGACCTCGCCAATCTCAAAGAGAGTGACATCAAGACGAACAAAGACGGAAGCCAATGGATTCACATCGCCCGTCAAAAGACTGATACGGATTGTGTCATTCCTCTGCTTGACATTCCACGGCGTATCATTGAGAAATACAAGGGCGAAGGCAAGGACGGGCACGTGTTCTTTGTTCCGACAACTACCTGCATTTGTAAGACACTCAAGATGATTGAGAAACAAGGTAACTTCAACCAGCATTTGCGATACTACGATGCCCGCCATACTTTTGCCACCCAAGTTTGCCTGAGCAATAATGTTCCTATAGAGAGCATTAGCAAGATGTTGGGACATACCCATATTGAGACAACTCAGATATACGCAGAGATCACCATGCAAAAACAGCGTGAGGATATGCAGAAGTTAGCAGACAGTCTTGACGAATGTTTTGAAGACTCCGAAAAGAGATTCATTGATGCGCCTTATAAGGTTGCAGATAAATCGTGATTATGTCCAGTGACATTTCAATAAAACAGAAAGACGGAAGTACTGAATGGTCTCAGGCTCCCGTCTTTCTGCATTAATTCAACCTTGGAAAGAAATCGCTACTTATCCATCGTGCGATAAGCAGGGTGATAGTACCTCTCCAAGAGTTCTTCCAGGTCGCTCTCGCGGTAGAGGATTTTTCCGCCAAGAGGGATGTATGGTAAAATTCCTTCATTACGATACTCTTGTAGTGTCCGTCGGCTGACCTTGAGGATTTCAGAGACTTCCTTGTCTGTGAGGTAACGCTCTCCGTCGAGCATCGGGCGATAATTACCTGTCACTTTCTTGTAAAGCGCAAGTACCTCTTTCATGCTATCCAGCACATTCTTCACTCCCACATTATGCGGCATGATCAGTTCGTTCATAGGCACTGCGCTTTAATTTCATACACTGAGATTTCTTCCTGTCCTCTACTACAGAGAGAATCTTCTTCACGTCCTCCGGCTTGTAGTAAACCTTGTGGTTGATTTGAGAGAAGGCCAACGTCCCGTTGTCACGGAGCGTCTGTAATGTTCTCGGGCTGATGTTCAGTATCTGACACACGTCCTGATTGTCGAGCCAATCTCCCAACTTTTTGTCGTTGCCTCTGCCGGCCATCGCCTTCATCTGTGCGACGAAGCTATTGAAGCTCGTCAGCAGCTCCTCGTAGGTGCTGCGTTCAATTGATATAATTTCCATTGTCTGTATAATTTTTGTGTTGATTTATTAATTTGGCGGCAAAGGTAACACATCTGGACGAGACTGGCCGTATGAGAAAATTATAATTTAAAATTTAACGTTTGAGAAGCTCTGACAAGATTAAAGACTGCATCCTCAACCTGATGTCAGCAGGTGTCCTTCTATATAATAATGTAGTTGGTACTATTTCACATATGGACTTTGATTTTGAAACAGGAAATGGTCAGATGACAACTATGATTGATGGTAATGGAAAGTGGATTCTTTGGCTGAAGACACCACTGCCAATGTCTCACAAGTTCATTTTGTCCCCGTAACGTTTTGGATAATGTTAAAAAACAAATTAAAATTTTCACAGGCCCCCTGTCTGAATGCTTTGATATACCTTTGTGCCCGGTTTTCCGATTGTAACAAATCGAAATAAGGTTGGCTGTAGCCATCCGACAGCCACAAAAGAAGTTATAAACTATATTAGACATATTATGGTACAACAAAAAAAGGTCCGAAAGGACAACCGCCTGCAAAGGCAGATTGAAGAACTCCAGAAGCGCATGGACGCTGTGGAGGACAGCCTTGACAATGCCAAGGAAGTATTATCAGTGGAAGAGGCAGCCCGCTTCATGGACATAGCCCGCAGTTCACTCTACAAAATGACATCCGACAGGAGTATCCCTTTCTATCGGCCAAACGGCAAGATGATCTACTTCGAGAAAGCGGACATTCTGGAATGGATAAGGAAGAACCGCGTAATGTCTGTCATGTACGATGAGGACAAAGAACAGGAACCAGTATCCCGTTCAGGTGAACAGAAGAGTAAATCTTCAAAAAATAGCTGAGTAAATTGAAAATAACATAAACATGAAAAAAGAAACTTTCTATTGTCTCGTCCTGTCTGAGAGTCAGGCGAGATTCCTTGCAACAAGCAAGTACGGCATCGACCGCATGAAAGCCCTGATGTCACTCGTTGAACATGCAACGACAGCTGAACATGATTATGAGCAGAAGGGATTCACAACCACTGTACATATCGGTCAACTTGTCATGTCCGAGGTTGAACTATCCCGTCTGTGGAAGTGTGACCGTAAGACTCTGCCTGGTATATCAACGGGCAGATGATTGTCAATCCCTACTATGTTCCGATGAAGGATCGTTTCCCAAAGGGTAATTCCGCACCCGTCAATGTACCTGCTAATGCCGATGGCAATGCAGCTGGTATGTCAGAGGAACCTACACCGTCAGGACAGTTGGCAACTGATGCGCAAGATGGGAATATACCCAACCAACTGCATCCTGTAACGCAGCACTCTGTGTCCCAACTGCCTTCACATCAAAGACAAACGTCCATGAAGACGCAAGAGCCAACAAGCAACGGAACTGACCAGTCTGAAGACCGACTGCCTCCAGCTCCACAATACCACAGTATTAGGGACAAGGTGACAGACGAACTTAACGAGATGCCTAAGTAAAACAAAACCGTCAGTTCATGCGTAGCAGGCACAGTGCCGAAAGCATTGTGGAATGTCGTACACAAAGAAACGTTCCATATTGCAAGAAGTTCCAATGTCGTACAAAAAGGGCGCACCCTTTTGTACTTCCGTTTGGATTCTTGAACGCTCGCAAGCTCGCATTGG
>CACXTX010000090.1 GCA_902770635.1 uncultured Prevotellaceae bacterium
GAGGTGACATAGATATTATGGTCTGCCATACGCTTGTAATCTGCTTCGTCAATATTACGCACGTGAACCAGCGTGTTACGCATCTCATCCTTTCCGCCATTGATGAAGGCGTTGATAATACGCGTGACGCCCTTGTTGCCCATGGCATGTATGTGCATAGCTACTCCGTATTCATTAGCCACACGCGTCATTTCGGTCAGTTGCTCTTCCGACCAGTTGGGCAGGCCCTGATGTCCGTCAGGATAGAGCGGATCCACAAATCCGGTGCCAGTTTCCACCGTGCCGTCCATAAAGAGTTTAATCCAGTTCGGTTTAACACGAGTGGAAGCAAATTTCTTGGCGTCAGCAGCCTTGGCCAGGGCTTCGTCAATATTCATCCAACTTTCAATCTCGTAGGACAGACCCAACACGAAGTGCATACCACCAGCATTGTCTAACTGTTGAGCGGCCTGATAGAAATTAGTGTTATAGAAATAGTTGCCCCAGCCATCGACATACATGGTGTAGCCCTCAGACAATAGCTGCTGCTCGATTTTTGGCAAGATATCACTTGCAATGTTAAGGCTAAAGAGATTTTCATTGTCTAAGAAGGAACGGGTGTAAGTGCCTGCTTGCTCCTTCAGATAGCCTGTAGGTGTGCCGTCGGCACCCATTACAATCTCACCTCCTAATATGTCTCCATCTTTTTTGAGCACGGTGCCGTCAGCCTTCATAATGCCGGCCTTGACCAGTAAGGCGGTGTTTGCCAGGCCCTTGTGCCCCTCGTTGTCTGAGAAGTACATAGGAATATCACTGCAGATGGCATCCAACTGTTGGCGAGTAGGCATATTACTCTCGAAGACATGAAGATTCCATCCGAAACCAAAGATAGTTTTTGCCCCTGCGTCCCTTGCCGCCTTGACGGCAGCAGGTACGATTTCCGTCAGAAATTTGCCGGGATTGTCATCTAATCCTACTGATGCACCGACTGATTTGAGAGCGTGCGCCATCGAGTAGTGTGCGTGTCCGTTGCCGCAACCGGGCATTACAAGTCCCTTGCCGGTATAGTCCACCACCTCGGTCTTGCCTGCCTCGACATAGGCTTCGGCTCCAGTCTTGTCGCCTACATAGATGTACTTGCCGTCCTTCACGGCAAAAGCTTCCGCCACCTGATTATTCTCAGCAGTGAAAATCTTGCCATACACAACAAGGTCTGCCTTCTCTGAAATGATGTCGCCGCTACTAGGCTTGTCATTGCTTGAGCAACTGGTAAGCACACCCATACCGATAATAACACTCAAAATCGCGATGTGCGATAGCAGACGACTGGTAGTCACCATCGTCTTCGTCATACTTTTACAAATGGTCTGTTTCATTTTTTTTAATTAATAATAACTTTGCAAAAGTAACGAAAATCCCGCAAACCATGATGACATCATTGGCTTGCGGGTCAGATTTTGCTGATTTCGCAAGTTTTTCTGTTGATTTCGTAACTTTATGGTTCGCCAAGCTCTTCATATTGAGCCTTGCCCTCCAGGCGAGCAGCCATTATCCAGAATCTCACTGGTAGCCCCATCTTGCGTTTAAAAGCATCGCTGAATGTGGTATAACTACGGAAACCACTTTCCAAAGCCAACTGCTGGAGGGTCAGGTTGTGTTGTAAATAGGGTTGTGTTTCTATGGACCTCACACCGTGCCCGTCCCCGTGTTACCCGTCGTTATCTGTGAGTTATTGCGGCTTAGTAGCGCTTCTCAATAATCGCTGCGTATAACTTAACGTTATCTCGATAATATTCCTTCCACACGAACTTACCATTTTGATAGGTTGGATATCCCAAAAGAAGAGTACCATATTCGAGTCTCCCTTTTATAAAAAACGACGTACGCGAAATATCAACTGCCCCGTCGGTGCTAGATACACGCAATCCGTACATGTTAGGATTGTTGGGATCATACGACAGCAGAGATGGTAACTCTCCCGGATTAGAATCCTTAGCAAAGACTGCACCGCCTGCCATTTTGTGACCTTTTGCCAGCACATCCGGCCACATCATCTCCCCTGTGGGCTTATAATAGTTGAAGATGGCTTCCGCCTCTTTCTTGTAAATCAACTTCGACAGCAGTTCTTTGGGATTCTCTATCTTGATTTTACCAGCCTTATGCCACTCAGGTCTATAGCAAACCTCCTTGCCATATTTATTCAGATCAGGAGCCTCGTTATTGTTTCCTTTGTAGTCATAATACTGTATCTCCTTGTGCATAACGAAGTGGGCACCCGGAATCTGGCAGACGCGGAACTTATCGGGGTTGCTGACCTTAAACTCGCAGAATTCTTTGAGCGTCGGCTTGCAGTTGTTGTAATTGTTGTAGAGTCCTCCCTTCTGGATGTCACTCAGACCGCCGTATGCGGCGTAAAGGTTTATCATGAAGAGGCTCTTGGCAATCATAATCATGTCGTAGGCTCGATAGTTCTGACGGTCGCCTATGCCCATGTGCTCCCAGGGGTACTTCTCGAAGGTCAGTCCGTCGTAGATGGCGGCCATGCCCGTGCCGTAAGAGGAATGTTGCACCGTTTTGAGGTACTCGATATAATTCCATGTCCGTGTGATATACTCCTCATTGTTACCTACCCACGTCTTGGCATAATTGCCTAATTGGGTTTTCACCTGGCTCAAGTCGCTCTTGTTGTCGTTATAGAGTTTGAAGGCAGCGTCGAAGTAGGCGGTGTTGCGCACCTTCAGCGGGTTGTAGTAAGTCTGGGTGCGGTTGTTGAAGATGCCCACGGTCTCCTGCTTTTTCATCATTTGGGCGATGGCGATGAGGCGGGCGTTCATCTCGTTGACCTTGGCCATCATCTGCTGCTGGTTTGTCAGCACCTGGTCAAGTTTGCCGAGGGCAGCGTCCAGTTTGGCGTTTATCTCTTCCATCGGGTCGGGCTCAAAGAGGGAGCTGAATATCTCCAAGCCGGCGGAGATACCTTCGATGACAGCAGCTGCCACTCTGGTATTGGCTCTGGAAGATGCCCCATTGTTCCACTCCAGCGGCTCCAGCGGCTTGTCGAGGTCAGTCACCGTCACCTCTTTCTCCACAATATGACCCTCATCATCCACATCTTCCACCGTTACAGCTTCCGAGGCGTTCCAGTCGATGCTGCCGTCGGGGCCCGCAGTTTCGGGTATGGCCTGATAGTAGGGCAGCAGTTCTTCCCAGCCACTCTCATCGCCTTCACCCCAGTTGTCGAGGTTTTCGCAGAGCCAAGCACAGGTGCCGGTGGTCTTCTTGCCATCATAGGTGAACTCGAACTGCATCGTCTCGTCGGAGGTCATGCTGAAGCTGACCGTCTGGCCTGAGATTGGGCTGTCTGTAATGGTGGGGAAGGCGATGGTACCTTTGCCAGTCTTGTTGTCGTAGATGATCTTTCCCTCCACCAGGTCGTCTGCGCCCTCAGCCGTGTAGGTGAAGAAGTAGCCCTTGTCACCCTCGACCATCATGCCGACGGCGGGCATATTGGCCAGCTCCTCTTCGGTATATTTGCCTGAGGTTAAAAGTGCTTCGTCGTATTCCGTCCAGACACCTTGCTTCAGCTGGGCGGAAGCGGCTGGGTCGGTCGGTGATGCGGGATGGTCCTCCCCTACGCATGACGTTTGCATGAACATAGCACAGCAACAAAGCATGGCTGTTGCCAAAAAGCTAAAAATCTGTTTCTTTCTCATAAAAATTAAATATTGTATTTGAATTAAGTTTTTGTAGCGAGCAAAAGTAACAAAAAAACCGCAAACCATGATGACATCATTGGCTTGCGGGTCTGATTTTTGCAGATTTCGTGAGTTATTTTGCAGATTTCGTAACTTTAGGGTTCGCCAAGCTTTTCATATTGAGCCTTGCCCTCCGGGCGAGCAGCCTTCATCCAGGATCTCACCGATAGCCCCATCTTGCGTTTAAAAGCATCGCTGAATGTGGTATAACTGCGGTAGCCACTCTCTAAAGCCAACTGCTGGACGGTGAAAGAACGCTGAGTGTCTAAGGCCTCGCGATAGAGGCCAACAAAATGGTTGATGCGCAAATCGTTGATATAGGTATTATAATTCATATCCAGACTGGAGAAATACTGGCTGAGATAGTATCGGTTGGTACCGATGGATTTGGCAAGTTGGGCAAGGGTCATGTCATGCTGTAAATAGAGTTGCGTATCTATGCAACGCTGCTGAAGCAACAGTCCGATGCTCTTGGACATGCCAGGCGGCCGCTCCAGCTTTGCTGGCTTGCTACCAACGGGACGCAAGAAAGCCGGGCGATTACACATGGATAACGAAAGGTCATTGTCTTCCACAGTCTCAGTAGTGGGCATTTCTTCCGCCGTATCATTAACAGGGATGCTCAGGTCGCTCAAAGTTTCTACCCGCCACAAGAGATAGCCGAGAAGCACGATGTAAAACACCTGATAGGCGTAATGGAAAAGCGGGACATCGCCTATAAACGTATAGAAAACGAACAACAGCAGCATGAAGGCCAGTACCACAAAACTCTGCCACACCTCCTTGTGCTCCAGGTCGGCATAGTTGTCGCGCAGCCAACGTCCGTATTGTCTCGTCGCGCGAACCATATATATCGTGATACCTACGCACAACAGCAGTAGATAGACATATAGCATCGGGATAACGGCATAGCTAAGGGTGGCAATGCTATATACCTCTCCCACGACAAACGGTGCTATCATCAATGGAATGGGCCACAGCGGTCGCCGCCTATAAGGTCGGTCACCACAATATCCTCAACGGAGGTAAGAAAGAATATCTGCATATACCACAAGCGGCACAAAGCAGTGGCGCCAAAATAGGCAGCAGTCCACCGACGCAGGCGGACTGACGGTGTAACGTCACGGGCAAAGGCGTTGCCCTGACGGAACAGCAGATAGCAGCAAGCTACCAGAAACAGTGCTGACACTACGGCATATAACATGCCAAAGAGAGTATCGTTCCGGATCTGATCGTACATAATCGTTTTGCGTCAGCAGTTTCCTGCCATCATTATATTTAGACACAAAGTTTTTTCTTTAGTAAGACCTCTGTGCCTCTGTGTCTCTGTGTTCTATTCATAAAAATGGCTTTTTATGCTTTATATACTTCTTCGCCATCAACGATAGTGGCTACGATGTGGGCCTGTGCCACCTTCTCAATGTCGTCGTGCAGGAAGTCGCAGTCGAACACCGCCATGTTGGCAATCTTGCCGAACTCGATGGAACCCATCCGGTGCTCCTGACGGAACTGACGGGCGACGTTGATGGTCATGGCACGCAGCGACTGTTCACGGGTGATGGCTTCCTTGACATTACGCGGTTGGCATATACCGCCCAACATTTCTTTTGGAGTATTGCGCTTCTCGGCCATGTAAATGCTGTATTTG
>CACXTX010000091.1 GCA_902770635.1 uncultured Prevotellaceae bacterium
ACGAGTTTGTTGTTCACTCCGATGCCCCACAGCACGATGACGGCCAGGACACCAACAATAGCGATAATTGTAATGGTTGATTTCTTCATATTGCAAAAATGTTTTTCTTCCTATAACGTTTTTCTGCCTTCTTTATTGTGTCGGCACTATTTTTCTTGAAATATGGTGGGGGAGGGTAATGATTAATGGTTAAAGTTGCTACAATTTGTTTATTTTCAGTATTTTTATTCATGTAGATTAATAATAATTCGGTGGGGTCGGATATTTTTTGTATTTTTGCAGCGAAAATTATCTATGCATTGTATGAATAAACAGGATATTGAGGAGTTCGTCGCCTTTGTGAAAGATAATCTGACTGGCGATGAGAAAGGCCAAGCACAGACTTTTTGCGACCGCCTTTTTCGCGCTTTTGGGCATCAGGGGCTTTATGAGGCAAAAGGGCAGATGGAACTTCGGGTGAAGGAAGCCGATACTAAATCCACCAAATTCATCGACTGCATTTGGAGTCCCGCAGGGAAAGATGGAGTGTTGATAGAGATGAAAAGTAGGGGCATTAAAAACCTCGAATCCCACTTTCCTCAAGCCCGTGACTATTGGATGGCTCTCGTCCCATTGAAGGACATCGGCCCAGGATGCAGAAAGCCCCGATATATTGTATTGTGCAATTTCGACAAGTTCATCATCTATGACGAACTCAACAAGGTGGACGAGGTGACGCTAGAAGAACTCCCGGAACGCTTTTCCTGTCTGTCGTTCCTTGAGGGAAAAACACCGATTTTCCAAGACAATACAGAAGAAATCTCCCGCGATGCCGCCAAACTGATGGGCGAACTATACCAATACCTGACGTTAGAGAGGCATGAAGATAAGCAACGTGCCCAGCACTTTATCCTGCAGTGTGTACTGGCCTTCTTCTCCGAAGATGTTGATCTTCTCCCACGAGGATTCTTCACCCAGATAATACAAGATTGCATCGACGGAAAGTGCAATGCTTATGACGAAATCGGCAACCTCTTCCGTCAGATGGCCTCATTCACACCTGCACGCGCTGGCCGCTTCAAAAACATCCGCTACTTCAACGGAGGTTTATTCAAGGAGATTGACCCGGTTGACTTGGATGAATATAGTTTGAGTGTACTCCATCAGGTTGCCGTAAAAGATTGGACTAAGGTTAATCCTTCTATTTTTGGTTCTTTGTTCGAAGGTACAATGCGCTCGGATGAACGTCATAAATTCGGTGCCCATTTCACCAGTGAGGTGGATATGCTTCGTGTAATCACGCCCACAATCATTCGGCCTTGGAAGGAAAAGATAAACAAAGCAAAGACTCTTGAGGAGTTGAATGATGTAAGGCGTCAGATGGGCGAATATCGTGTGCTCGACCCCGCCTGCGGATGTGGCAACTTCCTCTTCGTGGCCTATCGTGAGATGAAAGAACTGGAATGCCAAGTTATTGACAAGATTTTCTCTCTCCCCGAATTCCACCGGAATTCCAACCTGCGGGTTCCTGGTCAGCGTTGGAAAGAGGTGAAAGTCAACTTTAAATCTGTCATCAGAACCAGTAATTTTTACGGCATCGACGTACAACCTCGTGCTGTCGAACTGGCCAAGATGACCATGATGATTGCCAAAGAGATATGCAATGCTACCTATCAAAGACGTATCTCACAATATGGCAGTGCCCTCGATTTGGACGATGCCCTTCCTTTGGACAATTTGGACAACAACATTCTGCTTCGGGATGCACTCTTCGATGAATGGCCGGCCTTTGATGTGGTAATCGGCAACCCACCTTACCAGTCGAAGAACAAGATGAACCAAGAACTCGGTGCTGCCTATGTCGCTCGCCTCCGACAGGCGTACCCTGAAGTCCCTGGACGGGCCGACTTCTGCGTATACTGGTTTCGTAAGGCACACGATCTTATGAAAAAGGGACAGTATGCAGGATTGGTGGGCACAAATACAATTCGCCAAAATTACTCCCGTATGGGAGGACTTGACTACATTGTCGAAAAAGGCGGTACTATTCTTGATTCAGTATCAACGGAAGTGTGGTCTGGAGATGCTGCTGTCTATGTCTCCATTGTCACATGGAAGAAAGGTGAAGAGAAGCGTATAAAAGTATTGTCTATTCAAAAGGGCGACAGCAAAGATTCTCCGTTTGAAGATTACGAATTTGATGAAATAAACTCATCGCTCAGCCTTTTTGATGTGTCAAAAGCAAAGACATTAAACTGCAACAAGAACTCTGCGGTGTGTTACCAGGGCCAAACCCAAGGTAGTACATTCTTTCTTCTGTCAAAAGATCAAGCGGCCCCATATCTAAAGGATAAAAGAAATACAAGAGTTCTTAGACCATTCCTGATAGGAGATGAACTACTGGGTAAATATCACTCCCAGCCACAACGCTATGTTATAGATTTCCGAAAAGCAAATGATGTATTTGAGGTATCCTCGTATAAAGAATTGTACGATTACCTTCACGAAAATGTTTATCCCGTGTTTAAGGCAAAGGCTGAAGAAGAAATAAAGAAGAATGAAGATATAAAAAAACAAAACCCAAGAGCTCGACTAAATCATCACCATGAGAATTTCTATAAACGTTGGTGGTCTCAATCATACCCTCGCAACGAACTAATGGACATCATACAGGATCATAATAGGTATATCGCATGCTCTCGCGTAACGAAACGGCCTATCTTTGAGTTCGTCGGCAAAGACATCAATCCTGGCGACGCTCTGCAGGCATTCCCTGTTGACGACGACTATTCGTTCGGCATCCTGCAATCATCCATCCATTGGGAGTGGTTTGTGGCAAGATGCTCGACGCTCAAGGGCGACTGGAGATATACTTCCGACACCGTTTTCGATAGTTTCCCGTGGCCACAGAATCCCACAAAGAAGCAAATAGAGGAGGTGGCGAAACAGTCGAAGGCCCTTCGCGACAAACGTAATGAACTAATGGATGAACACCACTATACCCTTAGAGACCTCTACCGCCTCATGGATGACACACCAGAGAATCCCGTCTCCGAAATTCAGGCACACCTCGACAATGCTGTGCGCGATGCCTATGGGATGAACCGTAATGCCGATATTCTGCAATTCCTGCTCGTTCTGAATGGGAAAGTCTACGAGAAAGAGCAAAATGGTGAGAAGGTCCAAGGTCCGGGACTACCAGACAAAATTAAAGACAAATCTTCATTGGTTTCTTTTGATTGCGTTAACTTGGAATAAACGTGTAGTTTCTCCGTGGCTCACTTTAGCACCTTCCCCACAACAATTAACATTTAGAGGGCAATTAGCGTTCTGTTTCGGAAGGCCGGAATCTGGAAAATAAAGAACATCCCACACTAATGCAGGTCGCTTTTCTAACCTAAAGGTTTTTCATAAACCCTATTTTTTAACGTTTCGCAAAGCGAGCGGAGAACCGAACTTGTTCGAGTTATCTCGAGCCAAAGAAACGTCAGCGTAAACTAATGCGAAGAGGGGCGACCTCGGGTAGGCCGCCCCAATTTTTTTACTCAACTAAAGAAACTTGATTATACGGCAATACCGTAACGCATCACGTCGTCGTAAAGAGGAGATGGATATTCTTTGGAGATGAGCACCGGCTCAATCAGCAGGCTCACATCGTCGACATCGCGCCACAAGGCTTTCGACAATTCCAGCTTGCGGTCACCATACGACGGCACAATAACGGCAACGTCGATGTCGCTGTCCTTGTTTGCCGTCCCCTTGCAATAGGAGCCAAAGAGCATCACCTGAGGTTCCTCTGCGAAATGCTTCGCAATGACATGCTTGTACTGCCGCACAAGATCTATCGCTTCGTCGCGTCCGATAACTGCTCTTTTATCCATGTCTGTAATGTTTGGGTTCCATCGATGATATACCGGCAAGCATCCTTGTCGAGCTTGCGTGCGAGGGCCTCCTTGGTTTCGGGGTAACGCGCCTCGATGTTGTAGGTGGTGATGGTGTTGAGGAAGTCTTTCTGCTGTTCGCTCATCTGGGCGTAGAGGCCGCTGCCGTCGGCGAGACGCTTGTGGCTGTGGATGTATGGAGGCTCATCCTCCTGCGTGGCGCACCAATAGGCCTTCAGCGTCTTCTCGATGGCCTGATGGCACATGAACGCCACATACAGCCAGCGTCCGGTGGAGTACATCGCCTCCGCCGTCTCAAGGTCGTAGTCGGCCACGCTCAGCCAGTAGTCAATTCTTTCCTCTTTATTCATAACACCCTTTTAACGCAATATTTCTTTTTTTATTGTGTTAGAAAAAAAAGACTTGTCTTGAGCGCGCTGATTTATTTTTCCCCCCGACCAACTCTGAGCAAATATCACCCCACGCGAATCCTTATGGAAAGGCCCCGCGGAAAAAAAAATGACGCCCTTACAGGGCTACACCAAACAGTGTGGGACAGACATCTGTCACATGAATCATTTTAACATCTGTTAAGTTAATTTTTTGAAAAAAAATAGCAGCGGGCACCTGTTTTAACGACAGGTGCCCGTTTTTGTATCTAACTCGTTGTACCTGATAACTATGAACTACCTACCATCTCCTTACCAACTCCTAACCAACTCCTACCACAGTGGGTGTTGATAGGGTTGTGGTAGGGTGTTGGTA
>CACXTX010000092.1 GCA_902770635.1 uncultured Prevotellaceae bacterium
TGGTTGGTGTGCAACGACAGGACTTTGCTGACGTTGGCATTAGCCGGATTGACGGCAATGACCTCACCCGGCCAAGGATTGCCGCTGTCAATGGCACCACCCGTCCATGGGTCGTTGGTACCGTAGACGAAGAGTATGTGCTTCTTGGTGGTATTGACCCAGTTGCGGACACTCGTCATCAGTTTGCCACCATCCCATTGTCCCGCATAGAGTCCGTAGTTGGCCACGGGGGCTAAGCTATTTTTGACAACCTGCTCACAATAGTCGCCAGTGACAAAGCTATTAGCGGGCAGCAGCGAGAAATCTAAGAGTATACTGCCGAGTTCGCGGACTGCCTGGATATCGTAAGGAGCGTTCGGATAGGTGCTACGTAATTTTAGGATTTCTTCCTCGGTATATCCGCTACGGCGACGGACTGAGGCGGGACCTTCCTCAGAAGTGTCCTGGGCCTGCAATTTCGCCTCCAATTTTTTCTTGTCCATAAATATAAACTCGAGCACTTCATACAGACGAAAGTCGTCCTCCGGCTTGGTAGTACTGATAGCCGTGGGGTCAGGTACCAAGGAACACCAGTCGCTGAAGTCAAGGTATGCAAACTTCTCAGCTAAATACGCGTAGAATACGTATAAGACACCAGCAGTGGCAGCCCTTTCAATGTCGTTGGGATAGTCCTTCAGCAGTCGCAGATAGTCATAACTATCCGTCTGGTTAAAATAGCGCAGACAGGCATCGCGCAGGGCCTTGTTGTTAGCGATGGCTGAAGGATAGGCACGCAGATACTGATAGGCTTTAGCCTGCGGGCTGTTGGCAGGATAGAGACTGCCACACACGTCTTTGAGGTAAGTTCCCACGGACTTGTCGGCAGGCGACTGGGGCGTACCAACCAGGAAGGGAGCGCAGAAAGGCACATAGAGGTCTATGTCGTCCCATCCGTACAAATCGCTGTAATAGGCGTAAAGCGTTGTGTTGATGCCACACTTGCTGGTACCGGTGCTTACCCACTTGTTGCCTTTGTTGAAGAGATACTGCTTCAACAGTGTCACCACACGGTGTAGGTCGGCAGCGGCCTGCTGGGCATTGAAGTACGTGAAATTGAGGTTGTTGAAGTCCTCTGGCAATGATTGTCCGAAGTAGCGGTGCTCAACATACAGCGAGTTAGCATTCAGATATTTGGCGATATCCTCGGGTCCTATATTACCGATGTATGAATCGAGGTTATAGCCGTTGGTATAGAGCATCACAGGAGCATCGAGATCATTGATCTCCAGGAGACAGAGCTGCTTGAAGGTACCCTTGGAGACATCGCTGTTGTCGACAAGCTGCTCAACCTTGAAGTAGTAGCCCTTCCGAGTTGATAGAACTTGCTGATCCATGCGCACATCGCTGATGCCGGGGATGATACTCAGTGCCTTGGCTATATAGTCCTCTTCTTCGGGGGTCGTTGACTCCGACTCGCCTTGCTTTGCCTCATAGGGATTATTGAGGGCTTCCACCTCGTTGTCGCGCTCACAACTGGTCGTCATGGTACCCAACAGCACAGCGACCAGCAGCGCCCATACCTTATTATTATAACGTCTTGTTTTCATCTTTCAATTCTCTTTTTTAATCGTTTCTAAAACGCTTTGTACCTTTATGTCAAAGAATTGTCTGTTAATTCCCAGTGCGGATGTACTGAAGAGCCCGCTCCAACTGGGTGTCTTTGGTGTTGGCATTAAAGAGTTTGGTATCCAGGTCAACCTCTATGTCGGGATCAATGCCGACTCCTTCAAGCTGCTTTCCATCCATAGAGAAAGAAGCCATCACAGGGGTATAGACATAGACGCTCGTCTGTCCTTTCACACCGATGTGACCAGAATAGTTGATAGAATAGAAGTAATTATCATTCAGGCCGCACAGACCGCCCCAAGTGCGCTTACCAATGAAGCGTGCATTAGGAATCAGCTGACAGCTACGTACAGTCATCTCTGACATGCTGACAGAGTTGCAGTCACCCAGCACAACGATAGGCTCGGTAACGACAGCATGCTCATCAGGTAAAGTCGGCATCACCTGAGGCATCAGAGGCGAATAGTCCAGTCGGCCGGTGCCGCGCTTAAAGCGTAACTGGCAAGGAGTGAAGCCGCCGGAGGGCAATAAGGCTCCCAATACGAACTGAAAGTCGTTAAGCTTTCCGCCACCATTGCCGCGAAGGTCGATAATGACACCTCCCAAGGTGCCTGCCTTGTGCAGTTCCTGAATCTTATTGAACCACTTCTGCCAAGCTGTCTGAATGCTCTTGCCCATCACGTCATTGCTACCCGTCAGGTTCATTTTGTTGTAGAATTCGGGGAGTAGATAGGTTGTCAGGTTAAAGTTACTCAGATACATATAGACAATATTTCCTTTAAAGAGTGCGTAGGACACCCTCATGCCATTATCGACGAATTCAGGACTGATTTCCTCCAATCCGGGCACATTCAGATAGGAGTAGACCATCACCAGCTGGTTGTAGCTATTGACGAGCTGCGTGCCATAATAAGATTGAATAATATTTTTCAAGGACTCAGACAGATGATTGAGTCCTGCCAGCCTTTCCACCTCTTTCTCGGTAGGTGTGGTCTTTGCTGACAGCCTTTCAATCTCCGTTTTTATCCACCGGTTGGTACTGCCTCCTTTGAGCACATGGGAAAAAGCTGTCTTCAAGTGCGTAGAACCAAGGTACTCCTCCAGCAAATCATTTTGATTCACTGCTGCCAGTAGTGCCCAACGCTCCGTAAACACAGGAGGAATGTATCCGTCCTTGTAGTCTGCGCGTTCTTTAATGCGAAGGCTTTGTGGATCGACGGTAACATATCTTCCCGTACGATGATTCAAAAAGTCAACATACATATGACCATCGTGCAGGGGAGCCACCATCTGTTCCATCAGTGCCCTCAGGTCTTCGTCCATCACGATTTCCTGCTTGTCGAGTGCCGCAAACTGAGGATAAAATTTCTCGTACTCGGCATCCCAGTCCAGTCCGTGTTCCATCTCGTAGTCCCAGAGGGCATAGTTCTGGTTCATACCGTTCCAGAATACTTCATACTTAGCGGCAAAGCTGGTGTCGGCTGCCGCAAAGGACACCGCGTTCACGTGGTCGTAAGGAATCAATGTCGTACTTTCCTTCTGGCACGAGCCGAAAGTCAGCAACAGGAGCAGTGCTCCCAGTAAACCTATCTTGTTTTCCATTGTCATTTTCTATTTTGTTAATGCTCAAACATTAAAAGAAGTAACTCACGCCAGCCTGAAAAGCCAAAGTCGAATTGTAGCGGTAGTCATCCACGCGCATATACTGTTTCTGCACACTGGTTGCGCTATAGTAGTAGCGAGCTTCCACCTGTGCTCCCCAGTGAGGGGCAAAGCGATACTCCATGCCTAGACCGCCCACCAGTCCGAAGTCCCAGCGTTGGTCGCGATCGGAGTTGAAGTCGACGTGTCCCTTGACCTTGAAATTGACATTGCTGATACTGCTATAGTCATAGCCTTCATAGTTGCTCGAAAGCCAGTAGCCGCCATAGACGCCTGCATTGCAGAAACCGCGCAACTTCTTGCCACCGAAGCTGAACGACGCCATGACAGGAAGCTGCAAGTAGTTGTTCGTGTAGTCATAGCACATCGTCACGCGATCGCGCCCGATACGGTGGTTCTTCTGCGTCCAGTTCAGGTCGGCTCGCACGCCCAGCCATTCGTTGATGTCATACTGACCGGTAATGCCTAACGTCAGACCCCAGCGGTCCTTCAAGTAATAGTCCGTCAAGTACTGTCGGTCCATACGATAGTGGTTGCTTGTGGTTCCCACAGTGGCTCCCAGCCTCCACTGGGCATGAGCCGCTATGGTCAGCATCAGTGTACCAACCAATAATAAAAACTTTTTCTTCATTTTAGTTTGTTCAATTTACTATATAGTTATCTTCTCAATGCTATATTATAATTATAGTACTCCTTGTTTCCCGTGATGTCCTTGACAACCTTGATAAACGGAGGAAAATTGACGCTCTCCTGCTGAGCCACACCCTTAGTCTCAAGGATGGTGAGGTTGCTGACGGGCGCATGGAAGGAGTCTATCTCGAAATACTGGCCTTTCCAAATGAACGAACGGCGCGTCTTGCGAATCGTGGAACGATACGGATCGGCCTGCTGCAACAGCGATTCGTAAAGGGATTCGCATTGTTAGCCACCGTATAATACTGCTCGGCACCATCGGCAGCAGACACCAGATGGAGCACGGCATCATAGCGCTCGCGAAGCTGGTTGCTGCACGTGCCGCACTTGGCGGTGATGTCCTGCCACATCTCCGGAGAGATATAGGCCGAGATGTCCATCGTACCACGGTCGCACACCACGAAGGTAGGCTTCGTACAGGTCTCAGCCAATCGCATAAACGAATTCTCCAACGCCAGCTGAGTCTGCAGGATGGCCAACTCGCCCTCGTAGTAGAGCTTAGGATTAGGCGTCAGATAGCTCCAGCCTCCCTGACTATACATGGTTCTTACCAGCACAAGGACCACCAGTCAATACGATTCGTTTAATGTTGTTCATCGGGATTTTATTTCTTGCTTGCAAAATTACTACAATTCGAGAGAATGGCAAAGCAAAACACAATTTATTTTCCCAAATTCCATTAATAGTAACAATTGCTACCATTAATAGTAACAATTGCTAGATTTAATGCTAGCAAGTTTTTCCCTTACTGATAAATTTCCCAACCTCTATGTTAGATATCACCCCATTAACTCACTAAATCCTATTCATTAATGAATTTCATCAGAATCATTAATGAATTTCATCGATTTCATTAATGAATCGAAAAATACTTCGAGAGTAACAAAAATTACTTTCGAAGTATTTATCTTAGAAAAAGTTGACTCATCAATATTGCTCCCCAAAATATTCGTTTACAACACTCAATACAGGGATGAAAGGTTTGTAGCATCGAAGCAGGATTTCATCTCGTATATTTTCATTCATATCGCAAAATGCGGTATCAGAATATTCTGTATGCTCGCAACACTCGTTTTCAAAAAGGGCATCATATCCATTCTTTTTAAGGTCTTCCCAAATCCCCTTATCATCTTGACTGATATGAAGCGTCAATTTCAACTTGCCTTTTTTTAGAAGAGTTTCCCATGTGAATGGTTCCCATTGCAGATAGATATACGTTGGCCAGCCTTCCATCCTTTGGCGATAATATCTCCATTCTGTACCGTCTTCCTGTAGAATATTCTTGTTGGGAAAAGTTTCATTTAGAATTTTTGAGCTCAGCCTCACAAACGACCTCTTAACAGAATCCATGAGGATCTTTTGAGCTATGGGAATGACCGATAATAGACGATTGGCTTCTTGCAAAAGTTGGTAAGTTTGACTTGTCGTTTCGTATGGTATGTAGCCCAGTGCCTGCATAACAAAATCCGCCATTTGCAGCTTTTCTCTCTGATCGTTGTCTATCCTCAGCCCTCGGAGCCATGATAAATACTCTTGTCTATAACTCCAGAAGTCATAATGAAACTCAGTTCCATCATCCACACCAGATTTTCCGTCATCGTTTTTGTTTATGACGATAATCCAGATGTTGTCAAGAGCAACAGCGCCGCCAATGTCTTTTTTGAACGAGGTTACTATCTTTTTGAATTCCAGTTCTGAACCATATACATTGTTTACAATCACAACTGCGTATTTGCCTGGCATCAATACCAAAATGTCATAGTTGTTGTGAGGTAAAGAGATTTCTGGCTCACCAATTTCCATATCCCAATCTGGCAATTCCAGCTGTTCAGCCAAGTTCATGAGTTGTTTCATCTTTACGTCTTTCATTGATCTCCTCTTTACTTAGTATGATTGTTATAAAAATCTCTTCTCCGATGGTATCATCTTCCCCAAGTCCCCATAATACTGGAGCGTTTATGTTGAACATAGCTACGACTTCAGACAGCTTGTTAAATTCGTGCATCATCAATGGATTCTTTGTTGATGTCTGTACAAACATCGCAATATGTGTAAATGAAGAAGAATTAAAAGATTGACAGGCCTGATCTATTTCTCGAACGAGACTATCAATCCTGTTCTCCTCTGCTGTTGCAGAAAAGAATCGCAGCTTCACAATTTCTTCTGCATCATACAGGTAGGTCAAATCTTCCCTTTTAAATGGCACTTTCTTAGATCCATTAGACAATGCCCATACAATTTCATCTATCTGCGCCATCCACTGTTTACCTCTCAACCAGCCAAGCTCCTGATATTTGTTAATCCTATTACTCATCATACTTTATTTATTGTTGTTGTTATTCATCATCACCTTCGTACACATGGAAATCATCAATCTCCACGTTTAGTTCTATTTCAAATTCCCTCACCCAAAGGAGGTCGAAGATAGAGAATTCCATGTGGTCGTATAGTTCGTGAAACTGATAGGTAATCATCATGTCCTTCGTCCACTCTCTATCTAGCCCATCATTACAGTTGAAAGGCTCATCTTCCAGATAGAGCATTTTG
>CACXTX010000093.1 GCA_902770635.1 uncultured Prevotellaceae bacterium
TAGCCCTTGGTGGCCGAACGTTCAAACATCTGCAAGCCCAGCTCGTCTTTCTTGTTCATCACCAGCTCTGGCACCCGCGCCATACGCTCGCTGAGCCACGCCTGCTGCTCCTCGGACGACAGTTCTTTAGGTGCCACAAAGTCGATATCCATCCCCACGGTGGTGCTCATTCTTTTGCTGCCTTTCAGCGTGCCGTCGTCGTTAGGCAGGCAACTATAGTTTAGCTGCAACAGTTTGTGTTTCAAACCATCCTCGTCGTTGCGAATACGCTGCACCAACTGTTGCTGTTCGCCTCCATTACGCAGGGCCAGATACTCTTTTCGGGTGTGGACGGGGCGCATCATCTTTGCCCCGTCCTTGTAATAGATCATGTGTACACTCATAGTTGTTTAGAAATTAGGATAACCAAGTTTAGAATTAAGAAATCGCAAGCCATCGAGGGTCCACGTCATGTAAACTTTCACCTTCTTCTGGCCCTTTAAACTATAGGATACGTGTGTACGCAGACGCACTAGGTCGCGGTCAATCAGGTCGTCGCTGATGTTCCAGCGGCCGCCCCTGCGATACTGGATGCCCATGTCGCGCAACACCGCATTGAAATCATATACCGTCATATTGAAAGTCTTCGCCACCTGGGTAGCAGTCAGCGTGTCCTCGGCATCCTCGTTCAGCATGCGCAGCGTGCGACCTACAATGGCATCGGCACGGTCGATAATCTCTTCGTTGGAGAGCTGTCGGCCTTGTGCATCCTTCGTGGGGATATAGCCGCCCGTCTGTCGGATCTGTGGTAGCACCTCAGCTGTCACCCAACGCTTGAAGGCCTTGGCTTTTTCCAACTTCGACGAGAGGATGAGAGCATAGAGACCGCTTTCATTTACAAACAGCGTGTTAGCCTTGTAGTTAGAACCTCTGAATCAAGTATGAGGTTTTGTCCTCTGAATCGACGTGCACTTGCAGCGCATTCGAAGGATTCTTATATCCCAATGCCGTAGCCACATCCTTGCCGACGAACATGATTTGGTTATTAACTTGGCAAGTACGAATCTCGCCGAAAATTTCACTTGTAAAAATCTGTATTTCTGTTTTCATTATCTTGTGAGTTTAGCGAGGGAAGAAGCATCTGAAACGCTGGCCAGCTTGTCTCATGAGATTCCTTCTGCTCACTTCACTCAGCATCCCGCTGCCTTTTCAGCGGGGGATAAAGATGAATAAAATGTGTGTTTCCATAAATTAGAATAAAGGTTCGTATGTGTGTGCGTGTTGCGCACAAGCGATAATAGTTTCTCACGCTCGGGCCTTCCCGTGCGGTTTATTGTGTCAGCATGTCAAAGATCGCCGCAACCAACTGATTGCGAGTGCAAAGGTACGGCAAGTGAAAAGAGTGTAAAAAAATAAAAGTCAGCTGACAAATATTAATAATTTATCAACTGACTTTCAGTGAGTTACGTTTCTCGAAATAAAGAAAAATAAAATCAGGTATGCTTTTTTATTAGCTCCTTGATGGCTTTGACTTCTTCGCGCGTCATTTCTGAGTCGGAAGAATCATAGTTCGCATAGTTATTAATCAGTCCCACAAGATTACACGTCAACTTCTGGTTGTAACCTCCCTTGAACGTATTTGGCGAAACCTGCTTTAGTTTCTTCTGCAAATCACCAATCATCAGAATGCCGTCCAATAGCTCATCGTAGCCCTCAGATAAGTCGGATACCACATGCTCACGAAGCGGCTGCAAGTCGGTCAGCATACTTGTCATACATTCCTCCAACTTACGGTCGCGATTGGCTTTCTTCAACTGGTCAAGGTCTTGATAGATAAGGTCGATCGTTGTCTCAAAACGGAAGTAGTGACCATAACGGGCAGGGCTGTAGGTGTCGCGATTTTCGTACATATAGTTACCGATAGCCTCCTTGTTGTCAAACTCAAAACGCCCCATTCGCAAATCAACCATATCACGCAGTAGTGCATAGCGCAAAATCTGCACTTCGCTCATGCCGTCCACTTCCAACCCCAGCTGCTCCAGCTCTTCCTTGGCTTTTGTCCGTTTCGAACGGGGAATCTCGTAGTAGTCATCACGCAGAAATTTGGTGTCAAGCAGACTCTTTAGCATCAGTCCTACGCGTTCCGTCAAATCCTCTTCCGTCACACCGCCGCCGTGACGCTTAGTCCATATAGCATGATCTTGACGTGCCTGTTGGATGGTATCTTGCTGCTGGGCAAGAATGGTGTCGTAGTACTCGCCACCAGGTACGGCCGTCAGTTTCACCTCTATCTGACGCGTAGTCATGTCGAGCTTGATGTAGTCGATATGGCGACCGCCCGTCTCAAAAGCAGCTGCACGACTGAATATTTCTTCTAACAAATCGCTCATGATGCACTACCTGTATATTCAAAATAAATGTAGAGCGAACGATAGTTCTCGTCAGGCTCAGTTTCCACGTT
This sequence comes from uncultured Prevotellaceae bacterium, assembly GCA_902770635.1. Taxonomy (GTDB): domain Bacteria; phylum Bacteroidota; class Bacteroidia; order Bacteroidales; family Bacteroidaceae; genus Prevotella. The sequence goes on from CACXTX010000093.1 coordinate 2,441, forward strand.
CACCTCGAAATGGGAGAAGTCAAATATCACGTCACCGTCCGACATTGGGTCACGCTTATAACTTGCTAAATAGCTGGGTGCTATCTCACCATTAAGGGCATCTTCCATCACCTGTTTTTCCAAATTTGCCAATATCTCGTAAGGACGGAAATAGCGATCGTAGTCGCCAAGTGTAAACATTTCGAGGAAATACTTTAGGTTACTTACTACCAATATCGTAACACCGTGCTTGCCGGGTAGTCCTTTGGGCAGTACTATTGAAACTGAAGTGTCATCACCCCATTCATAATGGGTGGTCTCTTCTCTGTATTCAGGATTTTCTATTATCATTTGTCTGTCTATTTGGATTTCTTATTCAATCCATAGCCTCTCGTTGAGGGATCTACAAATTTTAAAATGTTTTCTTGCGGAGCAAACGGGTCGAGGTCGGCCTTGTGCCTATAGCTAAGCTGATGCTTCAGACTTTCCTTTTGAGCCTCCACCTGACTGTCCTTCAACATCTCGTTCGAGACAAACGTGGTGAAATTGAAGTATCGGCGATTGGCACCCGAAAGCCCCAACGAGATGCCATTACGCGAATAGGTTATCAAGTTCTTGAACCCTGCCTGACGATTGTACTCTTCGTTTTCCTCGTAATAAAGGCGGTCGTTATCGTCGAGCTTTATTTTTAAATCAGTCACAGTCTCATCCATCGCATCATGGTGTTCCCTCAAAACCATCTTCACGAGATTGGGAAAGTCAGGTTGCGACAATCCTCGGGCCTCGACAAAGCGCTTGCGAAACTGGTTGAAATAATGCGGAGGAAACTCGTCACACATGATTGTTTCTTCGTTGTGCGCATTAAACAAGTAGATGCCCATACCGTTGTTACTCTCAAGTTTTGCATGGGAGACAACGTTAGTCTGATAGCCCCGTACGTTGACAATGTCCTTTTTCAGCACAGCTTTACTCTCGGCCTCAACAATAACCGTCCACTTTCCCATACCTTCAAACGTCCGTTCAAAAGTATAGAAAGTAGGGAACACCTTCGTCTTGAACACAATCTTATGATTGCGGTTCATCCAGCCGGTTGCGGCCTCGTGTAGCAGCGGTTTCATCTTTTCCATCTGCCGCACCTTTTCTTCTGGTGTCATTGTTGGGAGTATCATACTTCTTATCTTTCTATACTATATGAATATATATATCACGTATTTAAAACTGCAAAGGTACAAAAAATCTAGCATATATTAGCAAGTATTTCAGAAAAGATAATATTATTTTCCACAAAATGGTTATAATAACTCCTTCGGAAATCTTAACGCAGTTTTAACGAAAAAAGTTTGGAAGTTTGGAGTCCTTTTAATACCTTTGCTGACATAGTTAAATATCTAATTATCAATGAATTATATATAATATGATTACAAATTTTGATACAAACAAAGTTTATCTTGCAAAAGGAATGACCTCGGAAATGTATGTCGATGCGACAGGTCATCTTTTAGGCACGTTGCATAACCAGAAGGTTCATTGGGACTTTTTGCCGCTAACCGCATCCCCGCTCCACATCTGGACGCATGGCTATATGCCTGTGCAGGTTAGTAAAGACAAGTTAGTGCGATTCAATTATAGTCCTGATTATCTTAAAGACAACCCTGAATATAAGCCTGACACATACGCAATTCTCTCAGCTCTTGGCTTACAAGTGATGGACTCAGATATTATTATTGATGGTGGTAACGTCATCAGCTGCGACGATAAAGTAATCATGACTGACAAGGTTTTCAGGGAGAATCCGCACTATGACCGCGAAGTGCTAATCGATACACTGAGCCAACTACTGGAAGCAAAAATAGTGCTGATACCTGAAGATTATTACGATGAATATGGACATGCAGACGGAATGGTGAGGTATGTGGGCGAAGGCCGAGTACTGCTCAACAATTACTGCGACTTTGACAAGGTTCTGCAGAAGAAAATGTTGGCAGCACTTAGTCCTCATTTCGACATCACCGAACTCCACTACGGTACTTATACCGACATGAGTTGGGCTTATCTCAATTTCCTGCATGTTGGCCATCACATCCTTATTCCAGTGATGGACGATAAGTTAGGCGAAGTGGCATTCCGTCAGATTGCCGATGCCTTTCCTCAATGTAAATGTCATCCTGTATACCATTATGAAAGCATTGTTCACAAAGGTGGAGCCCTGAATTGCTCAACATGGAATATTCTTGTTGATTTGCCAGAGGAAGAAGAAAATAGTCATGAATTACCAAAAACAGTTTGATTATGTTTACAGCGAAATTTATCAAAAATATCTTCTTGGAAGAAGATGCTATCAAAGCTATTGGCAGAAGTGGACAATTGACTAAGGTCTTCGCTCAACAAGGAACCCTTGACGGCGCGTGTGGCATTTATAGCTTGATGATGATGCTTATCTTTCACAAGTTTTTGGATTGGGAAGATTTGATTGATGATGAACGTGCAAAAGATTGCAAATTTGTTAGTCGCATTCAGCATGAATTTTTGCACGGGTTTAAAGGAATCTGTTCTGGTGGGTACAGATTGCAAGAAATCTCTGAAAGAGTAAACAAGTGTTTTGGCGAAAAAAAGTGCGAGGCGTATACAACGATGCCTGATACTCCGAACTCTGTGAGTCGCCGATTACTGCATGAATTGATTAGATTGAATTTAGACTGTAGACAACCCGTTATGTTGGGATATTCTAAGCCATCAGAGCTTGGGCATGCCTTAGTCGCTGTTGCATACAGAAGAGAGGCTTGGAATCGGTTACGTTTGTTCTGTTTGGATCCTTCACACGGAGTACCCTTTATGCACATATGGAATACCGTCATCGACCTCGATTATCTTACTTCCAACGATGACGATTTTACAGATACCAACTATTATGCAGAGAAAAAGATTTGCGTCAACAGCTTTTTAGTTATAAATGATTTTGGTCCGAGTGCTGATTGTCCATTCTAAATGAAATTGCATAAACAAACAACATCATTAAAATTATGGAAAAAATCAAGTATATATTAAAACAAGTAAGGAAATACCATTACCAGCCATGGGACAGTGATGAATTGGAAAAGTGTATAGACATGATGAGAGATATGCCTCGGCATGAATTGTTGTTACTT
>CACXTX010000094.1 GCA_902770635.1 uncultured Prevotellaceae bacterium
GATTAGAACAGATTTTGTTCCACTTACAACTTCTCTGGTGTTAAGAAATTATAAATTCGGACAGTACCATGCAGTCTTTCTACTTTTGGATACACTATATAAGAAAAAAGAATTAAATTTGCAATACATAATAATTTGGTTTATGAAGAAACAAAGTATTTTATGGATGCTGGCGCTTATATTGTCAGGAGTTGTCAACTTAGCAGGATGCTCTTCGAATGACGAGGAGCCTTCTGACTATGTTCAGGATGTTTATGGAGAATTAATGGGACTGACCAGGAAGAGTGGGGTTAGTGACAGCTATGGTATTGTCGTCAAGCTGTTCGAGAGGAATGGTCTGAAACTGCAAGTCGTAGACATTACCGAACAGTTTGAGTCAGCCACATTCAATAGCAAGAAGATTCCTGTCAATCATGTCTATGTAGAGCAGCTACCATCAGCTATTCAGGGATTACTCATTATGGGTACGGGTTCCAGAGTATGCAGAATGGAGTACAAAGGCGAATATTATTATGACATCTACAGTATAGTTTCCAGCGCAATGTTCAACATCTATAATAGCGAAGGTGAACGCCACAATTTCCAGAGCCAGGCGGATTTTGAGTCGTTTATGAGCAAGGCCACTGACATCAGCTGTATCCTCGTCCTTACAACAGAACCAGTGAAGAATGCCGAAGGAGCACCTAATTATCTCGTTGGCTACTGGCAAACCGACTGGCATCATCTGACGCACGACGGGCAGCAAGCTACTGTCGCCCTCTATCCCAACCTGCCTTTCAGCATCACTGAGGTCATGGCCTTCAACGATGACGGCACAGGCTATCTGCGAACCATCAAGACATACAAAGATGGCACCAACGAGGTGGCCCTCGACCCCTTCAACTACGTGCTGACCGACTATCATGGCGGAGAGCAGTACGGCTATCATGGATACTATTACAAATGCTACTTCGCCGCTGGTGATGCCATCGAGTATCTGGGACGTTTTTACGACAATATGCAGACACTCTACAGAGGGCTGTACTTTGTCAACTACCCTTGGTTCAAGCAAACGCAAGACAGCTATGAATCACTTAGCGTCAATGCAGGCCAGAAATATGGCAATCCGGGCAGAGACGACAATAGTCCTATCGTAGGCAGATGGTCAGGAGAATTCAAGAGTGACGAGATTGAAGCATCAGGTACTTTTACCTGGGTATTCCGTTCCGACAATACAGGCTACAGACTCCTGAACGGACAATTCAGCGAGCCTTTCGCCTATACCGTCACCTATCAGGGCTCGAATGCCGAACTGACCATCTACAAATACAACACCGGCTTTACCATTGACGAAGGTTTTGGTAAGAGTATCGTGGACATAGCCTTCGACCCCACGATAGTGCCTCAAGGAGTGACCATCAAGGCAAAATTAAATGGTAACACCCTCGAAATGGAGGGTTGGGATACGTATCAAAGGGAAGACTGACCCCTATGGATAGTCAAACGCTGATTGTCAGATGCAAGGCCGGAGAGCGCGAGGCTTTGCATCTGCTCTACGAACAATACCGCCCCAGACTTCTCAACATCTGCAGACAATACGTAAAGGATAACAATGTTGCAGAAGACCTGTTGCATGATGCTTTCGTGATAATTCTGACTTCGCTTAACCAATTGCGGGATGATGACAAGTTGGGATCATGGATGGCAACGATTGTTCGCAACGTGGGCTATCATTATAAGATTCATTTGGATAAGGAGCAGGCAGCCCTCCAACAGATGGGCATCGACAAGCAAGGTGCCACCGATCCTGGTATTACGCCTGACTTTGAGCAGTTGCAAAAGCTCGTTGCCCAATTGCCGGCAGGCTATCGGCAGGTGTTTCGTTTGTCTGTATTCGAAGGATTGTCACATCAGGAGATCGGCCATCTGTTAGGCATAGCTCCACATACCTCGTCCTCTCAGCTATCCCATGCCAAACGAATGCTTAAGATACTGATTAAGCAATCGTGGGTGCTGATTCTGCTTCTCATTGCCATCCCGACGGCAATCTGGAATTTACTGCAGAAAGAAGAACCAGACACTGTTAAGGATTTGAAACCTGTCAGTTACAATTCAAAGCAAAAGAAGACTCAGCCAGAGCCAGTTGTTGAAACCCCACACGACAAACCGGTATATGTTTCAATCAGCAAGAGGCCTTCTGTCCATTCCATTCGCTATCAAACAGAAGCAGTCATCTCACCCGACTCTATACCATATATGGAGGAGCATATCGACACCTTGAAAGAGATAGCGCAAGCCATTAAGGAAGAGACTCTGAGAGATACAATCATTTTCCGACATGAGCCGATTCCTGCCTCTGAATACGAGCCTCATCTAACAAAGGAAAGCCCTTCTAAGCCATCCGATTGGAATATCCAATTGGCCTATAGCGGTCAAACAGGACGGCGCGACAACTTTATGGCAGCTACCAACATCAACCAGCAGAGCTTTGCCTCCGCTTCCAACACCTTTATCCCAACAAACTATTCGTTCAGCAACTGGATTGACTACTCATGGTCTCTGAACAATGCTTTCCCTACTGATGAGATCACTACAGAAACTCGTTCGCTGATGGAGATTGCAGCACAAAACTCGATGATTAATCATGGCGAAATGGTGGCACAACACACACATGAATTGCCCTTTAATATCCAGCTAACCTTGAGCCGACAACTTACCTCCCGGCTCTCCATCGAAACAGGTCTCAGTTATACGCAAATGAAATCCGTGACTATGACTGGAAGCACATCGGCACACATTCAAGAGCAGCAATGCCTGCGCTATATCGGTATTCCACTCCGATTTGGTTGGAAATGGTACAATAAGTCACACTTCAGTCTCTATTCCTCAGCAGGTGCGATGTTAGAGTTCCCCATAAGGAGCACGCTGAGCGTAAACCATATCACGAACGACACCACAACCTTCAGCAAGGAATTCACACTCGATGTTCCCATACAGTGGTCTATGTCTATAGGTCTAGGCATTCAATATGATCTCACCCCGCATCTTGGTATCTACATGGAGCCCAGCCTGCAATATTTCTTTAATGATGGTAGCAACCTCAATAGTTATCGTACAGAGCATCCTCTTAGCATCACCCTGCCTATCGGCCTGCGCTTCCATTGGTGACAAAACATCAAGTTATTGTGACTTATTTTAGCAGATTCCGACCCTCATTTCCTTCCAGCACTTGCATCTGCTGAATGGCTATTTGATTGAGTTTGACAAGCCTCTCGCCTTGTGGGACTCCAGCATTGATAAGCACGGCATTGATGTTCTCCATATTCGAAAGACATATCAGCTCATTGATAGTTGCGTAGTCACGGATGTTACCTTTCAAGTCTGGATTGTCTTCGCGCCATTGTTTGGCAGTCATTCCAAACATAGCCACATTCAGCACATCTGCTTCCTCGGCATAGATGATACTTGCCTGTGCAGGTGTCACCTCTTCTGGAATAAGGTGGCTCTTGATGGCATCGGTATGGATGCGGTAATTAATCTTCGACAATTCACGCTTGGCAGACCAGCCCAGTAGTTCTTGCTCTTTAGCCTTTAGCCGTTGGAACTCCATGACGAGGTAAAGACGGAACTCAACAGATATCCACGATGCAAACTCGAACGCAATATCTGTTTGGGCAAATGTTCCACCATATCGTCCAGCTTGTGATATGATTCCAATAGCATTCGTAGCTTCAATCCAGCGAGTAGGTGAAAGTGTGAAGGCATTCAAACCAGCCTCCTTTCTAAACCCCTCGAATTCGAGGGGGTTAAAACTGGGATTGTGAATGGTCTCCCAAATACCAAGGAACTCTATGGTATTACGGTTGCGCATCCAATTTGCTATTACGCCATTGGGGTCAACGACATTTTTCTGACGAGCTATGTCAGTAATGCAGATATAATCTATCCCGTCTTTAGTCATAGTCTTAATGGCTATGTCTTTAACGATTATCTCATTCTTCGTAGTAAAAATATTCGAAACATAAGAATAATCTACATATTATTACGATAGAAGGACGTAGCCTAATACGCACCTTTCTGGCAGGTGCCACAAAAGATGTCGCAAACTGCTTGGTGAGCGAGGAGCAAGCGAGCATAGCTCGAGCGGATGCAGTTTAAAAGTTTATCCTACCAAATAAAAAAATCGAGTTTTATTTTGCACTTTGCTCTTTAACTTGTATTTTTGCAAACCGAAATAAAAAAAATAACAGTTATGAGAAACAGATTCTTTTGGATGCTTGCCACCATTATGATGTGTGGAGTAGTAATGACAGGGCTGACATCGTGCAGCAACGCTGACAACAACGACGGCAATAACAAAGAACAGAAGAGGGTGGCCCTGCTGCTCCCCGACGCATCCCGTATTAACCGTTGGGCCACAGACTTGGCAAATTTGGAGGATGCCATGGCTACGTACGGCATCAAGACCACTTCCTACGTGGCCCCCGAGACCGCCGAAGGTGCCATGCAACAGGTCGAACAGCTTAGGGCAGCCATCAACGACGGCGTGAAATACATCGTGCTGACGACTGTTGACTACAAGAAAATCAACGAGTCCGGTCTGCTGGAGAAGCACCCCGATGTCAAGGTAGTATGCCACGACCGCTTTATCTTTGACAACCCCAACATCGCTTATCTCTCTTCAGCCGACACGAAGGAGGTAGGTCGCACGCAGGCTACGTTCCTGATTGACCGTTTCAACGCTTCGGGAAAGGCTTCCATGACCCTCGAAATCCTTCAGGGCCCTGCCACCGATAACAATGCCAAGGATTATTATAACGGAGCCATAGAAATTCTCCAGAAATACATCGACGACGGAAAACTGGTTGTCAAGAGTGGCAAGACGGCATACAACGACGTGAAGGCTGACAGCTGGGATGTAGCAGACCAGAAGAAAGCCATGGAAGACCGTCTGAAGAGCTACGCAGAAGGCGAGTGCCCTGACATGGTGCTTGCAGCCACCGACAATGCTGCCCAGGGTGCCGTTGCAGCGCTGGAGGGAGCAGGTATTACAAACATGCCAATCATTACCGGACAGGACAACTCTCCCGCATCGCAGGCGCTTATCAAGAGTGGCAAGCAGACCATGACCATCGACAAGAACCTGAAGGACATGGCCAACAACACTGCGAAGATTGTCAACAGCCTGATAAACAATACACCGATTACCGGCAGCCAAACCGTCGCCGGCATTCCGGCCATCTTCTCTAAGATTACCGTTATGACAAAAGACAGCTATTAGTACACAAAATGTGATAGCCTTGGGGCTGAAGAAAGTGCACAGCGGAACCGACCCGCTGTGCACTTTAATTTTAGGAGAGGAGGAGTGAAGCGAAATTTGAATATGTTTATTAAAAATTTACAACAATGAAAAAAGAAAAGAAAAAGTATGAGTCGCAGCTGAACCTGCGACGAGTGACGATGAAAAAAACGTAAGTGATGGAGAACTGGCTAGGCGAATAGGTGTTAGCCGCCAGACCATCAACAACATTGTAAATGGGCGCTCCGACCCGTCGTTGAGCCGTCTGCATGCTATTGCAGACGCTCTTTTTGTACGTGTCCGAGAACTGTTTGACGAGTAGGTGTCAAACGTGTAAAAACGAGGGGCAGGACTAAATATTCCTCACTATCCACTCACGGAAGAAGGGGTCTTCCAATTCATAGCGATTGGTGTATATCACATAACCGTCTTTCTGTAACCGTTTCAGTGCGCTATAGATAGTGCTAGTGTGGTATTCGCCTGTCTGCAACTTTGCACTGATGGCGAGTTGTCTGAGAATCCATTTGCTGGTTCGATTGATGTTAACCCATAGCCGTTCATAGTCAAGGGCATGAGTAGTAACGATGTTGTCTATTGCCGTCTGAAAGGAATTCTGGGTCTCATGACTTAGCATGACGACATTCCATATATTTGCAGCCAACTGTTGCGAGTAGTATGGATGGCAATCGGTATATTCGAGTATGCTGTCGGCTATATCTTCACTCTTCTCAGCAAACAGAGATCTCAGACGCACCGTCAGATAGGTATGAAAATCGTTGCGTGGCAGTTTCTTTAGTCGCATAAGCTCACCAAAATGATAGAATGGTGATTTCTTCTTCTCGAAGATATCAGTCATCATGCTTTCTTGGCTCCCAAGCAGAATGTAATTGATGTGCTTTTGGTTTTGCATAATGGCTCTCAGCCTTTTGTCAAGGTGTGGCGCAAGGTCGAGTATTTCCTGAAACTCATCAAGCACCACAATCAGGCGTTCTTCGCTTGAGTGCGCTTGTTCTATCAGTTGCATCACATCTTCCAGCAGTATGGTGGAATCTATACCTGGCTGAAAAGATACATCCATTGTTCCCGTGATAGCATTGGTAGATATCGTAGGAATGAAACGAAAGTGTGTTATCAAGTGTCGTACACGTTCCATAGGGTGCACCTTAAAGAACTCACGCAGCAACTTGGCTGCAAAATCTGCTACTGACGTTGCTTGCTGCAGGTTTACTGTCATGCTTTTCCTGCCTGTTTGTGCAATGGCTTTTGCCACGACGCTACTTTTTCCGAAGCGTCTCGGACTGATTAGTACAAGATGATTGGGACTATTGACAAACTGTGAAATATATCCTACCTCTTCTACTCTGTCAGTAAAGTATTCATTCTCAACAATAGTGCCGAATTTAAAAGGATTCTCCATATTACGACTTTTTTCGTTACGACTTTTTTCGTAGTCGTCGGCAAAGTTACGTATTTTACTTTAGAAAAACAAATTAATGGCCACTTTTTTACTTTGCAGAGATAAATTTATAAATGTTATAGTGGCAATAGCCATTTCCATGCAGACGCTCTTTTTGTACGTGTCCGAGAACTGTTTGACGAGTAGGTGTCAAACGTGGCTTGACTATATGACGCTCCAACGGGAAATAAGCGTGCTTT
>CACXTX010000095.1 GCA_902770635.1 uncultured Prevotellaceae bacterium
AATCAGGAAAAGTGGATAGAGAATGGGCGTATTCTGAGCTTATCGACTATTGGGACAAATCATTTGAGCATATAATCAAAGCGCTATGGGAAGAGTTGCATGAGGCAAAATGCTCGTGGGTAATAATTCGCCACTTTCCAGTAAAGTATCTTATTGACAATTTTGATGCATTCACAGGAGATAGAGACTACTATTTCTTGTGTTTGAGACTGGCAAGAAATAAGGAGTACATTATTGACAAGAGCAAGCTGTCTAAAACAGACTATTTATCTGTCATATACCATACTGGCAGAACTATTGAAGACAATGAGGCAGAGCAAATCCTCTATGAGATTGTGCATGACACGTGTTTGGATTGCGACCCTTTGTTTGCAGTCGATAAATATAGGGAAATAAGAAAAGGGGATATCTTAGGTCCCTGTGGCTTTCAAAACGTCAGTCTTGCTCTATATTATCTATGGAAAATGGAACTTACACATGTGGCACTTGATTTTGAGTCATCATGGAACGAACATGTTCAGAAGAAAATCTTTGAGAGTCCCGAATTCAAGGAGATAAACTTACATGAGATTGATGATTATGACTATAAGTACAGGATGATAAAGTTGGCCAAGAAATACACTTATCTTTCTCTTGATGATAAATACAAGAAAGAAACAGATCCGAGTATAGAAGAAATGCTTAGGCCAAGAGATTATTATTACATCGCGCCTAAATCAGAACTGATAATGGCAAAGTCTGATGAAGAGAATAACTCGACAGAGCTATCAGATCCTGCCGTACTGAATGATATGGTGTCTCAAAATCCGGCAGTAGAAAGGTTTATTAAAGATTTAGGCCTTGATATGATTAATGACGATTTGCCGTTTTAATCAGTGAACACAAAGGAGATTTGAATAGACATGTCGAACACCTCTTATAAAACAAAAAGAAGAATGTGGATAGTCCTCTCTATCATCGTACTCCTTGTTGGGGTAAAGTATTGTTGGGTAAAATGTTCAACTAGTGGTCATGGATCTTTTGAAGAAGAAAAGAAAGAAATAATCCGTCGGGCGAACTATCTCACCTCAATGGTCTGTACAACTCCACAGGAATTACTCAACGAAATGCCAAGTGGTATTGGTGAGCAATTCCAAGGTGAGTGGGCTTTATACACATGTTCCATGACTTCAGCAGCGTTGGCTAATATTGCAATTCTATATCCCCAGAATAAGGAACTGTCCATTAAGTTTGTTGGTCAGATTATCGACATCGCGATGTCTGAAGAGATAAGGGAATACGACAGGCTACGCTGGAGAGAAGATCCGATGGATGGCATCTATGGGAATTTGAGCCACATCTCATATTATAGCCATTTAGCATGGATGATCAGTAGATACAAGCAGATAGGCGGTGATGGTAAATACGACGGGCTATATCATACACTCTGCAAGTCAATGAATCGAAGAATTCGCCAGAGTCCTATAATGAATCTGCCCACATATCCTGGAGAATCCATCTACTTACCCGATATGTTGGTGGCCATAGTGGCATTGAACAATTATGCCAGTCAATATAATGGTGAGTATTCCTCAACTGTGAAGCTTTGGATTGAAAGGGCAAAGAAAGAATGGATTGACAAAGAGACGGGACTGTTGGCCTCATTTCTATTGCAGAATGGAAATAGTGCAATGATTGAGCCACTAGTGAAAGGCTCTTATTCTGCGTTGAATTGCTACTATCTTTCACTGATCGATACTGAGTTTGCCAAGGAGCGATATGAATGCCTTAAAAAGAACTTCAAGCAAACCTTCCCATTTGTAGGCTTGAAAGAATACCATAACCGTACATGCTGGTTCGGTATGGATATAGATGCTGGCCCGATTATTTTCAATCTCAGCCCATCAGGAACAGGATTCGTCATCGGAGCTGCAACAAGTCTTGAAGATATGGAGTTTCGAAATCAATTGTTGAAAACAGCAGAGATTGGCGGAAGTACAGTAACGTGGTTTGGCAAGAGCCATTACCTATTAGCGAATGTTGCTTTAGTAGGTGAAGCAATAATTCTTGCCATGAGGACATCTGCGCCCCAAACTCGAATGTAATCTAAACCACAGCTCGTCGTTGTAACGAACTGGGGTTAGTAGTACATTTAGTAGACTCTGAACTGTAGATTTCCAGCAATCAGCAAGGCTATCGTCATGAATGTCACAAACAAGCAGAATCCGAAGATGCCAAGAAGCCATGCAAACACTTTGGATGTACACCAAAAACCGCTATGCGACAAGACTTTGGACAGATCTTCGTTGAAATTTGCGAGCTGCTTCTGTGTTTCTGTAGCAAAGTTGCCTGCGGTTTCTTTCTCCCTATCCAGGAAATCATCAATCCTGAAGCGTAGTTCCTCGGACAACTCCTTACGGAAATCCAACAAGAGCTTGTAGTGATCATCAAAGATCTTGCCCACCTCTTTCATGGATTCCTCGGAGATATTGCTTGTAATCCCTATCCGAGTCACGTCATCGACGAACTGCTTCGATTCCTTGATGATGTTCTCGTACATGTTCAAGACATTACCGAAATCCTCGTTCGCTTTTTTGAAGCGGTGGTTGCCCTCGTCTATCAGACTGACGGCATTCTTCATTACCAACAGGTCTGCGGACAGTTCTTCAAGAAACTTGTCAAGGCTCGCTGTCCTATCCTGCACATCTTTCTCCTTCTCGGCCTTCTGGTCGAGCTCATTCATTTTGGCCTCCAGGTCGAGGCCGGATTTTACAAATCTATTCTTCATTTTTTCAACTTTATATATTTACCAGTGAATACCACGCGAGCGGCGTATATGCATGCCGAAGGCCTTCAGAGCACAGCGGTAAGCCCATGCAATATCGTCCTCGTCTTCTTTTCTTCCCCAACCGGATTCGGGCGCATTTCCTCCGCCACCACATGACTCCGAAATCTCCGTAGCTGCATCTACATAGTTCGCAAACAGCAGCAGAGCCGTATGCTGGACGTCGGTGAGGGTTGACCAGAGCACATCATCGGGCAATGCCGTTTCTTTCATCAGTACATCGTCAGCCTTTTCAGGGATGTCAACAGCGTAGTTTCTGCCGTTCCATTCGATGTCGTGGTGAACCATTACAGGTTGCTGCTTCAATGGTTCAGACATTGTGGGACGCAACGGCATCTGTTTGGGCGATGACTGTTGCTTTGGTTGTGTAACTTTTGCTGTAACAGATGCGACAGGGCGGGTAATAGTCTGCGCTTTCTTCGGCACCATAGTCTGAGCGTGAAGGCTTTTGTCCTGATGCAGTTTCTCCCAAGTCGCTTTCAGTCTCGATGGAGTGAGGCTCCGCTTGTGCCCCAACAGTGTGGACTTGTATGTAGAGTTACCCTTCTTGATGGAGTAACCACGAACCTTGCCGATACTATCACGCATGACATTGACACCATAGCCCTTTGCTTTCAGCTTCGCCTCGTAGGTATTGAAGTCGAAAGAGTCCATTTCCTTTAGGGCCTCAATGCAGGCATTGGTAATCTCGTCGATGTTCCACTCTCGCTTGGCCATCGACTGAACCCACCCACGCTGCTCGTTGATTTTGTTCGCAGCCATCGTGGCCCGCTTGCCAATCATGTACTCGTTGTTTACGTTGCCATCCATGTCGATGCGGTTGGCATTGATATGGAGGTGGAGTATCCGGCTCTTGCTATCGTGGTGAAGTGACACTACATACTGGCTGTTGGCAAGGTGAGTATGTGGGGCGTCGTCCTCCCTGTCCGGGCGTTTGAGACTGACGGCATCAAACTCGCGGATGAAGTCGTCTGCGAGTTTCTGCCAGTCTGCCATCGTCCACCCTTCCGTCTCTTCCTTGGCTGGGGACAATTCAATTCGT
>CACXTX010000096.1 GCA_902770635.1 uncultured Prevotellaceae bacterium
CTTTGACAAGGATGCTTCTTGGTATAACAATTCTCAGGATTTGCTCAGCCACAACACCAACGAGTTCCTGCTGGGTGCTGAGTGGGACACCACAGAGAACCTCACCTTCTCAGCCGGTGGTCAGGTGACTGGCTATGGCAATACCGATAAGTATATCAACGATATGTCTTTCGTTGTCAACAGCTACAGCATCGGTTTCGGCTTCAACTACAAACTGTCTGAGAAGGTGTCCATCAAAGCCGCCTATTTCCAGACCTATTATGACAAATACGAGCGCACGGATGCCAACAACCCACAGGTTAAGGATTCCTTCACCCGTACTAACCGCGTATTCGGCGTAGGTTGTGAGCTGAATCTATAAAGGATCAACGTCGTAATAGATTTGCAGCGACGCATAGCGTTTGTCCGCGAGTATCTGTGATTGCGCAAGCAGCAGGTACTCGCGGACTCTTTTCATATCTATGCCGTTCTCTAACTTGAGAACCAGCTTACGGATATTCTGCGACTTCACCTTTGCCACAGCCGGTTTGTCAGGTCCTAACACCCTGCCTCCAAACCATTGGCGCAAGCGGCTCCCCATCTCAATGCCTGCCGTATTTACCACATCGTCGTGACTATGCTTCAGGAAAACATACACCAGATGGTAGTAGGGCGGATAGTGGAACGCCTGGCGCTCTGCTATCAAGTCTTTATATAAAGAGGTATAGTCGTTGCGAACTACTTGCTGGATGACAGGCAAGTCCTTGTTCTTTGTTTGCAGGATGACCAGTCCTCGCTTTCCCTTACGACCTGCTCGTCCACTCACCTGCGACATCATCATGAAGGCATGCTCATAGGCTCGGAAGTCAGGATAGTTCAGCATTGTATCGGCATTGAGGATGCCTACCACGCTGACCTTGTCAAAGTCAAGTCCCTTGGAAATCATCTGCGTACCTATCAGGATATTGGTACGCCCGGCAGAGAAGTCGGTAATGATGCGCTCATAGGCATTTCGCGTCCTGGTGGTATCCAGGTCCATACGAGCCACACGGGCCTCAGGAAACACCTCACTCACCTGCTCCTCTATCTTCTCCGTACCGTATCCCTTGGTACGCAGGTCAGTAGAGCCGCAACAGGGACACTCCGTAGGCACCCGATAGGTGAAGCCACAGTAATGGCATGTCAACTGGTTCATCTGCCGATGTAGCGTCAGACTGACGTCACAATGCTGGCAACGGGGCACCCACCCGCATTGCCGGCACTCTATCATGGGGGCAAAGCCTCGCCGGTTCTGGAACAAGATAGCCTGTTCGCCACGTTCCAAAGCCTCGCGGACCTTTGCCAACAAAAGGGGTGAGAAAGGACCTGCCATCATCTTACGGTGTTGCAAGTCAGCCACATCCACCACCTGAATCTCGGGCAACTCTATGCCCTGATAGCGCTCCTTCAGCTCCACCAGCCCGTACTTTCCCGTCTTAGCATTATGGTAGCTCTCCAGTGAAGGAGTTGCCGTTCCCAGCACTACCTTTGCACCATACATCTGTGCCAACATAATAGCTGCACTACGGGCATGATAGCGGGGAGCCGGGTCTTGCTGCTTGTAACTGGTCTCATGCTCCTCGTCAACAATGACAAGGCCCAGGTTTTGGAAAGGCAGGAACACCGCCGAACGGGCTCCCAATATCACGTCGTATGGATTCTTCGAGAGTTGTTTCTGCCATATTTCCACGCGCTCTGCATCCGAATACCTGGAATGGTAAATACCCAGCCGATTGCCAAACACGCGTTGCAGTCGTTGCATCATCTGCACCGTCAGCGCTATCTCAGGCAA
Source organism: uncultured Prevotellaceae bacterium (assembly GCA_902770635.1). Classification (GTDB taxonomy): domain Bacteria; phylum Bacteroidota; class Bacteroidia; order Bacteroidales; family Bacteroidaceae; genus Prevotella. The sequence continues at coordinate 1,811 of CACXTX010000096.1, forward strand.
CAGATAGAGCACCTGCTGTTTCTGTTCCAAAGCCCGCTTGATAAGGTGGATGTAAATCTCTGTCTTACCGCTCGACGTCACGCCATGCAGCAGCGTCACGTTACGCTTCATCATCGACATCAGAATGGCATTGTAGGCATCCTGTTGCGACCCGCTCAGAGGCTTGATGAGGTCTGGACGATACTCGCCGCCGTGATTCAGTCGTCCTACCTCCACTTCGTAGGTCTCCAGCATCTGGCGCTTCTCCAACTGCTTCAGCGTCTCAGCGGAGGCACGACTGGCATTCATCAGCTCCTCCCTTGTAACCTCCTGTATCTTTGTACTGAATTGGTAATCATAATTACTGATTCCTAATTCTTGCTTTGGCAAGCGAGCAAAGCTCGAGTCCTCATTACTAATTTCTTCTATCTGGTCCCACCCAGACAGTTCGAGATAAGCCGTGAAAGCATCCAGCTGCTTCTTCGCCCTGCCCAGCACGTTCAGGGCTATGTGCAAGGCTGCCACACTCTGGTAGGTCTTCGTCAGCCTGATATACGTCTCCGTCTTCGGCTTATATCCGTCCTCTGCCTTCAGTCCTGACGGCAGGGCTGCCTTATACACATCGCCGACGGGCGACAGGTAGTAGTCGCTAATCCATTGCCACAGCCTCAGCTGCCTTTCCGTCACGATAGGCTCGCCGTCCACCACCTGCGTAATCGGCTTCACCTGATAGCCCTCCGGCTTCATGTCGTGCACCTTAGCCACAATACCCAGATACGTCTTGCTGCGTCCGAAAGTCACCAGCACACGCACTCCCACACTCACACTCATTCCCTCTGGAATGGCGTAGGTGAACAACCCCGGCAGGGGCACAGGCAATATCAAATCGGCGTAGTGCATCATATTTTGCAAAGGTACAAATAAGCGGGCGAAACGCAAAATGAAAAGCTGATTTTCTTTTTGTCTTAATAGTGTCAAGACATAAAGACGAAATAATTGCGTACTATTTTTGGCTATCTCATAGAAAAGATGTATTTTTGCAGAGAGAAAAGTCTAGTACGCAAGTTGCGGATATAAATACGCAAGTTATGAATATAAGTTCGCAAGTTGCGTACATAAATACGTAAGTTAAGGATATAAGAAATATAAGGAGAAAAGAAGAAATGGCAAAGTATGTACTAAAAGAACTCCACAAGGAGATGGGAAATGGCAAGAAGCCTGTGTATCCGAAGATACAGACTTACTCGCTGCACGATTTCGAAACGGTAATAGAACACATGCGTGTCTATGCCGGAAACATCAGCGAAGGCACAATACGGGCCGTGATAGACGCACTGGTGCAGACCATGAAGAGCTGGATGCCGTTGGGTCACAACATCAAGATTGACGGGCTGGGCGTCTTCTCGCTGTCGCTAGGTTTCGACATGAGTTCACCCACCGAGCAGGCACTGGCAAAGGACGGAGGCGAAAGCGGAGAGGGCAAGAGCGCCAAGACGAAGTATAGGCACGTATGCGTCAAAGGCATCAACTTCAAGCCTGATGCCCAGTTGCTGAAGGACTTCAACAGCGAAGCCAACTTCACGCGTGTGGAATCGGGTGTGGTGACTTCGAAGCGGTGTACGCTGAAGACGGAGGAGAAGATCAGTCGTGCACTGGCTATCATCGACAAACAGGGTTATATGACATTAAGCGACTACGCAATAGCTACAGGACAAAGCCGTACTACGGCGTCGCAAGACCTGAAACGACTGGTAGCCCAAGAAAAAAGCGACCTCACTACACGAGGTAGTGGGTCGCATAAGATATGGGTACGAAGGGAAGTTTAGAAGAAATAGGCTGCTGACACCTGCCAGGAACTTGCCTTACCGTCAGTAAAGGCGTCCCAGGTTTTCTTGGTGGCATCCCAAAGTTCCACCTCGCCGGTTTTACCAAGTGCAAAGTTG
>CACXTX010000097.1 GCA_902770635.1 uncultured Prevotellaceae bacterium
TCACGGGTGATGGCTTCCTTGACATTACGCGGTTGGCATATACCGCCCAACATTTCTTTTGGAGTATTGCGCTTCTCGGCCATGTAAATGCTGTATTTGACATTCATCATCGGGGAGACAGGGAAGTCGGAATGGAATACCACGTTAGCGCCTGCATCGTAGAACGACTTGATGGGATAGGCCTGATCTGTTAGTTCCTTGCCGACGTAGGAAACTTCCTGTTCGTAAGGACCTCCAGGAATCTTCGCAGTCCACAGGGGGGGAACAGCTGGTATGGAGCCTGTTGCGCCCATACGGCGGATATCCTCATCGGTGACGAAGTGCAGGTGAGCCAGCACATTGCGCTGGTCAAGGTCCCCAGTAATCTTCTCGGCATCCTCAATACAGTCAAGCATGAAGTGGGTAGCACCACCACCCTCGGAGTGTACATGGACAGACATGCCCTCCTTGTCGGCTTCGACAATCAGTTGAACCATCTTATCGTGGTCGTTGAAGCGCTCAACACCGTGATAGCCAGGCTGGTCGAGGTAATCCTGGTTTTGCCAGGCTGTGTGGGCTTCGGTCACACCGTCGAGGAACGCTTTGGCACCAACGATATGGAAATACTCACCACTCAGTTCAGCACGCTGTGCGGCAATGCGGGCAATCTCTGCCTTCGGATCGGCAATATTATCGGTGACATACATGTAAGCATAGGTACGCATCTTCAGTTTGCCTTCTTTCTCCAGTTCATGGTAGGCCTTGGGCGAATCGTGATAGACTACCTCAGCACCAGCATCAGCGACAGCGGTAAAGCCGCTGCTGAGAGCGAAATCCTGCCAAGCGAGCAGATAGTTTTTGGCATCCTCCAATGTAACGGGAAGCTTCGGTACGATTTCGAATACGGGAGCTTCACAAACATATCCGTCTGGCTCGCCGTTCTCGTCAACGTGTACCTGTTCATAGCCGTATTTCTTAGCGTAGGCTGCATCGATGCCGGCCCACTCAAGTGCCTTAGTGTTGAGCAACATGGAATGTCCACCGCCGGTATGCATGAACAATGGCTTGTCTGTACAGATGTCGTCCAGATAGGCCTTGGTGACGTATTCTTCATTCTCCACCCATCCTGATGCTAAATAGAACTCGCGCTGCGGGTTCTTGGCAATAAACTCCTTAATGATTTCGCGGTATTTGGCATAGTCGGTCAAACCCACCTGCCCCAGGCTGGCCTGTCCGATAAAGCGGTCGCCTGCCAGATGGCCGTGACAGTGGGATTCCATAAAGCCCGGATAGATGAAATTGTCGCCATAGTCCAGTACCTGTGCGTCCGCACTGGCGAGTTTCTTCGCTTCCTCAGCGCTACCGATATAGGCAAACACACCGTTCTTCACTAATGCAGCCTTGGCAAAGGGCCGCTTGTCATCCATCGTAATGATGTTGCCGAATATAAGTGCTTGCTTCATAGTTGTTTATTTTTGAAGGTTTTTGCATTTCACTTCGTTCCGCCGCCAAGAGCTATATACAATGCGATGACGGCTTCAGCACCTTTATACATATTCATGACAGAGGAAAGCTGGGCATCCAGCAGAGACTCCTGGGCACGCAGCACCTCGATATAGCTGGCCTTACCATTGTCCATCAGCTCGTGGGTACCGGTGTAGGCCTCGTGGAGCACCTGCACCTGACGCTTGAAGAATCTGTGCTTCTCGCGGGCTGCCATACAATCGGCCATGGCCTCGTTCACCTCGTTTCCAGCGTTAACGACCATCTGTACGTACTTCTTCTGCAAGTCTTCCTCGGTGAGCTTGGCAATCTTCTTGTTGGCAATCAGCTTGCCACGGGCAAAGATGGGCTGTGTGAGCGAACCAATGGCAGTGAGCAGCATCTTACCTGGATCGACAATCATACCGCCTGCCGAGTTGGTCCATCCGGCAGAACCACTGAGGTTAATGCTGGGATAGAAGGCGGAACGCGCGGCTGCCGTGTTGTAGAAAGCCTCCTCCATAGCGTGGTTGGCCATGCGGATGTCAGGACGGTTCTCCAGCATCTGGGCGGGAACGCCAATCTTCAGGTACTTGGTATTGAACATACGTTCGTCGGCATCACCCTGGGCCTCGGCATGATGGAGCATGGAGCTGCCCCACTTCTGGCGCTCAATGTGCTGCGGACTGACACCCAACAGCTTGCAGATAGCATTCTCGACGGAACGGATGTTACGGCGGGTATCGACAATCTGCGTCTTGACGTTCAGGTAAGAGGCCTCCATCTGGTTGACGGCGGTGCTATAGGCCTTGCCGTTCTCCCAAAGGGCCTGCTCGGTCTCGAGCGACTTGTTCCACAGGCTATCGGTCTGCAGGAGGATTTCCAACTGGCGGTCAAGCACCTGCAGCATCAAATACTGCTGGGCAGTAATGGAGATGAGGTTGGAGCGCGTGGCCTCCTCATTCATCTGAGCCTGCAACAGCACAGCCTTGGCGGCACGCTTCTTGTTGGTGATGGAACCGAACACGTCAATGTCCATCGACAACTGCAACGGCAGGTTGTAGGTCTTGGTGGCTGCACTCTTGTCAAAACTGGAGAGGGTGCCCTGAGGCGCAAAGACCAGAGAGGGCAGGTAAGCCATCTTGGCAGCGGTTAGCGAGGCCTGGCTCTTTTCAACGGCAATACGAGCTGAGTTGAGATCGGTGTTGTTAGCCAGCACCTGCTCGATGAGCTGCTGAAGCAACGGGTCGGTAAAGAACTCGCGCCAGGACATCTGGGCAATGGTACTCTCGCTGCTGGCAGCCTTGATGTTAGCATCCTGTCCGAAGGCATCGGCAGGCGTCGTTGTTTTCTGCTCGTACTTATTATATATGCCGCAGCCCGTGAGCATAAGACTCACGGTTGCAGCGACTATGATACTTTTATAATTCATAATTCATAATGCATAATTTATAATTCATAATTCATAATGCATAATTCATAATGCATAATTTATAATTACATTTTTCACTTTTCACTTTTCACTTCTCCCTTTCCCTGGAATTTCTCGTGTAGCTTCTGGAACACGATGAAGAAGGCGGGAACGACGAAGAGCAGGGCTACAGTACCTATACTCATACCGCCGATAACACCCAAGGCGAGGGCACGGTTACCATTGGCACCGGCACCACCCTCAATAACGAGGGGAATCATACCGATAATCATCGTCGCCACGGTCATGAGGATAGGACGCAGACGCTCCTTACAAGCCTCGAAGGCTGCCTCGGAAATGCTCAGTCCCTGCTTGCGACGGTCGGTGGCAAACTCGGTAATCAGGATGGCCGTCTTCGCCAACAGACCAATCAGCATGATGACACCCGTCTGCAGGTAGATGTTGTTATCCATGCCCGGCAGACCTTGTGTATAGCCCAGGTAGGCGAATACGAAGGCACCCATCAGACCGAACGGTACGCTGAACAGCACGGCC
>CACXTX010000098.1 GCA_902770635.1 uncultured Prevotellaceae bacterium
TTTCTCCTAGACAAAACTTTGTCCGGGCCGAAGATGGCTTCTCCAAATCGGCGGGCAATTTTTGATTTCGGTCCAATATATCTTGCCATAATCTATAAATAAAATATTCTTTGTTACTATTGTCTAGATATTCTAGAAACTCTAGATTTCCTAGAAATTAAACACGACGACGCTTTGGAGGACGACAGCCATTGTGTGGCAGTGGCGTAACGTCTACAATCTCAACGACCTCGATACCTGCACCATGAACGGCACGGATAGCTGACTCACGACCGTTACCGGGACCCTTCACATAAGCCTTTACCTTACGCAGACCCAGATCAAAAGCGACCTTTGCGCAATCCTCTGCAGCCATCTGGGCAGCATAAGGAGTGTTCTTCTTAGAACCACGGAAGCCCATCTTACCGGCAGAAGACCAAGAAATAATCTGACCCTCGTCGTTTGCGAGTGATACAATAATATTATTGAAAGAACTGTGTACGTGCAGCTGACCGATAGCGGTAACCTTCACGTTTCTCTTCTTTGAAGTGACTGTTTTCTTTGCCATAATTCTTAATCCTTAAATTGTTAAACTAAAAATTACTTCGTGGCCTTCTTCTTGTTTGCAACAGTCTTCTTCTTACCCTTACGTGTACGAGCATTATTCTTTGTGCTCTGACCACGAACGGGCAGACCGTTACGATGACGGACTCCACGATAGCAACCAATATCCATCAGTCGCTTGATGTTCAACTGGATCTCACTGCGGACTACTTCGACCAATACCATAGATATAGGTCAATGCGATTTCGCCACGCTTCTCCTGGGGCAAATCTACTCCAACAATTCTTATTGCCATTTGTTAAAACTAAAAAATAATAATGTTAAATTCGAATTTTTCGCTAAAGAGCATGCAAAGGTACGCAGAATTTCTGATACTCCGCTACCTTTTTATGCTTATTTAACATAAAAATTAACCCTGACGCATCTTGTACTTGGGGTTCTTCTTGTTGATAACGAACAGACGACCCTTGCGACGTACAATCTTGCAATCGGGGGTACGCTTCTTCAATGATGCTCTTGTCTTCATTTTATTTGGTCTCCTTATTATTTGTATCTAAATACAATTCGTCCTTTTGTCAGATCATAGGGACTCATCTCAACCTTCACTTTATCACCGGGTAATATTTTGATATAATGCATACGCATCTTCCCGGAGATGTGAGCGATAATGGGCACACCATTCTCCAACTCTACGCGGAACATCGCATTGGATAGAGCCTCTACAATTGTTCCGTCTTGCTCAATAGCGCCTTGCTTTGCCATATTCAATATAGTTTACCTTCTACACGTTCTACTTCTTCAAACGAGGACAATATCTCAGCCTTGCCTTTTCTTACTGCCACCGTATGTTCAAAATGGGCAGCTGGTAATCCGTCTTGCGTACGAATAGTCCAGCGATCGTGAGCATCCAGATAGATATCTCGCTTACCCATGGTGACCATCGGCTCGATGGCTACACACATATTAGCCTTCAGCATAACACCGTTCCCACGTCTTCCGTAGTTGGGTATCCTGGGGTCTTCATGCATCTCCTTGCCAATACCATGACCCGTCAACTCGCGCACGATTCCGTAGCCATGAGACTCACAATGATCCTGTACAGCACTGCTGATATCACCCACATGACGACCGGCAACCGCCTGTTCTATACCCTTATAGAGGGACTCTTTGGTTACGCGCAACAACTCTTTGACTTCAGGACTAACCTCGCCTACACAGAATGTATAGCAGGAATCTCCACAAAAGCCATTGAGCAGCGTTCCACAGTCAATGGAAATGACATCGCCATCCTTTAGTATGGTTACCTCGTTAGGAACACCGTGGACGACTACCTCGTTTACTGAGGTGCAGATGCTGGCAGGAAACGGCCCTCCATAGGGATTAGGGAAGCCCTTGAAAGTGGGGATTGCTCCATGGTCACGAATAAACTCGTCCGCAATCTTATCCAATTGGAGGGTCGTTACACCAGGCTTGATATGTTTTGCCAATTCGCCAAGTGTCTTACCAACAAGTTGGTTGGCTTGGCGCATCAGCTCAATTTCGTCTTCAGTCTTCAGAAATATCTTCATGACTTAGTAGGCACTCACTCCGCCACGTCCATGGATACGTCCTGAGTTCAGCAGGCCGTCGTAGTGACGCATGAGCAGATGACTCTCAATCTGCTGGAGTGTGTCAAGCACAACACCAACAAGAATCAGCAGAGAGGTTCCGCCGAAGAACTGAGAGAAAGCATCCTGCACGTTCAATAATCCTGCCAAAGCGGGCATGATAGCAATGAAGGCGATGAACAGCGAACCAGGCAAGGTGATGCGAGACATCACAGTGTCGATGAAGTCGGCTGTTGGCTTACCCGGCTTGATACCAGGAATGAAACCATTGTTACGCTTCATGTCTTCAGCCATCTGAGTAGGATTGAGCGTGATAGCAGTATAGAAATAGGTAAATGCGATGATCAGCAGTGCAAAGATGATGTTGTATGTCCAGCTGTGATGATCAAGCATAGAACGTACAAACCAGTTTGCATTCTCTGGAGCTGCATACTGAACGAAAGCCAATGGGATGAACATCAGAGCCTGAGCAAAGATGATAGGCATCACGTTAGCAGCGAAAAGCTTCAAGGGAATATACTGACGGGCACCACCATACTGCTGGTTGCCTACAAGACGCTTTGCATACTGTACAGGAACCTTACGGACACCCTGTACCAAAACGATAGCTGCGCAAACAACTGCATAGAGAATGATAATCTCGACGAGGAACATCACCAGTCCACCACCGGTAATAGCGGTGAAACGAGAGGTAACCTCCTGAATGAACGCCTGTGGCAGGCGAGCAATGATACCAATCATAATGATCAGTGAGATACCATTACCTATACCCTTATCCGTAATGCGCTCTCCAAGCCAAAGGATGAACATACTGCCGGCAGCCAGGATGATAGTAGCTGGGAATACGAATATTGACCAGCTGATTCCTGATGCCAGGGCAGCACCGGCCTGCATCTTCAGATTGATGAGGTAACTAGGTGCCTGGAACAGCAGGATAGCCACTGTCAGGTACCTAGTATAAGTCATAATCTTCTTGCGGCCACTCTCACCCTCACGCTGCATCTTCTGGAAATAAGGTACAGCGACAGCGAGGAGCTGCATAACGATAGAAGCAGAGATGTAAGGCATGATTCCAAGCGCAAAGATAGATGCGTTGGAGAATGCACCACCGGAGAACATATCAAGCAGCGACATCAGACCACCCGCAGTCTGTGACTGCAGTTTGTCCAAAAGGGCCGGATTGATACCTGGAAGTACTACGAATGAACCAAAACGGTAAATCGCTACGAACAGAAGTGTTATCAGGATACGCTGACGCAGATCCTCTATCTTCCAAATGTTCTTCAGTGTCTCTATTAACTTCTTCATTGTTTATTAGATAATTGTTGCGTTACCACCAACTGCCTTGATAGCTTCCTCGGCAGTTTTTGAGAATGCGTTAGCTTCAACGTCTACTTTTGCTTTCAGCTCACCATTGCCAAGAACCTTTACCAGTTCCTTGCCATTGGTCAGGCCGGCAGCTACCAGCTCTGCAATACCAATCTTGGTGAGGTTCTTCTCCTCTGCCAGTTTCTGCAGAGTAGAAAGGTTAACAGCAAAGTACTCCTTGTGGTTGATATTCTTGAAACCAGACTTCGGAACACGACGCTGCAGTGGCATCTGACCACCTTCGAAACCAATCTTCTTCTTGTAACCTGAGCGAGCCTTGGCACCCTTATGACCACGAGTAGATGTACCGCCGAGACCAGAGCCCGGTCCGCGGCCGATTCTACGACGTGAATGTGTAGAGCCCTCAGCTGGTTTTAAAGTATGTAGTTTCATAATCGTATCTGTTTTAAAATGTGATTAAATTAATCGATAACTTCCACCAGGTGGTGAACTTTACGAATCATACCGCGGATAACAGGACTGTCTTCCTTCTCCACAACCTGAGATATCTTGTGAAGACCCAGGGCTTCGAGGGTACGCTTCTGATCTACGGGATAACCGATCTTGCTCTTAATCTGCTTAATCTTAATTGTTGCCATAGTTCTTTCTCCTTTTATCCTCTAAATA
>CACXTX010000099.1 GCA_902770635.1 uncultured Prevotellaceae bacterium
TACTATGACAAATACGAGAAGATTGACGGTCGTTGGTGGATCAGTGAGCGTGAGCAGCATTTTGAGTGGTCAACGAATCAGACTCTGGGATAATATGGGTAAATCATTGAAACTGATACTTGCATCAGCTCTGTGTATGCTGGTTTCCACTGCATGCGGTGGAAACAGCAAGAAAGAGATTGCTGCGAATGAACAAACAACGACAAACGGTAAAACAGTTATGGCAAAAGACGGAAAGGCAATTGTAGTGTTCTTCTCGCATGCGGGAGACAACTATGCAGTAGGAAACATTGAGGTAGGCAACACGAAGATTGTTGCCGACTACATTACGGAACTGACAGGTGCAGAGCAGTTTGAAATCGTTACCCACAAGTACGACGGCATGGCTTATACACCACTCATCAATCTGGCAAAGGAAGAGGCTAGGAACGGTGAGTTGCCTGAATATGAAGGTGACATCGACCTAAACAAATACGACACTGTGTTTATTGGTGGCCCCGTATGGTGGGGCACTTATCCTCAAGTAATGTTTACCTTCTTCAAGAAGCACGCTAACGACCTGAAGGGTAAGACCATTATTCCTTTCACCACTCACGAGGGCAGCGGACTGGCCAACTGTGTAGAGGATGTGAAGGATGCATTCCCTGGTGCAAATGTCACAAAGGGCTTCAGCAGGTGGTTGAATGGTTTAGGATATTAACGACGAATAATATGGAATACATAAAACTATACAATGGTGTTCAGATGCCGACATTGGGCTACGGTGTGTTTCTGGTAAGCCCTGACGAGTGCGAACGATGCGTGAGTGATGCGCTGAGTGTGGGTTATCGCCTGATTGATACGGCACAAGCCTACCAAAATGAGGAAGGCGTTGGCAATGCCTGGCGCAAGAGTGGTATCAAACGCGAAGACTTGTTCCTTGTGACAAAAGTATGGATATCCAATGCTGGTGAAGAAAAGGCTGCCAGGAGCATCGACGAGAGCCTGCGCAAGTTGCAGACGGAGTACATCGACCTGCTGCTGATCCATCAGGCCTACGGCGACGTGTTCGGCACATGGCGGGCGATGGAGAAAGCCTATCGTGCAGGCAAGGTGCGTGCCATCGGCGTCAGCAACTTCCAGGCTGGTCGTTTCTTCGACTTTGCCCATTATGTGGACGTAAAGCCTATGGTAAACCAGTTGGAGTGCAACGCCCTTTCTCAGCAGATGGGTATCGAACCGATTCATGGCGAGTTTGGCACCAAGATGATGGCATGGTATCCACTCGGCGGACAAGGCACTGACGGCATCGTAAAGAGTGAATTATTGGCTGCTATCGGAGCAAAGTATAACAAGACTGCTGCTCAGGTAGCCCTCCGCTGGCTCACCCAGCGCGGCATCGTGGCTATTCCTAAGTCGAGCCATAAGGAACGTATGGCGCAGAACATCGACATCTTCAACTTCTCGCTGAGCGATGACGATATGGCTCAGATTGCCAAGATGAACCAGCACGATGCAGGAACCAGAAATTTCGGTGACCCGCAGTTTGTGAAGTATCTTATTGAGACTTACGGATAGAAAGGAGGATATCGTTTCCTAAGGCGAAGGCATTTTTCCTAAACTATTATAATATTTACAGCAAAATAGTTGTTTTGCGGCAAAAATAAGTAACTTTGCGAACATATTTTATTGTATCTATGAGAAAAGTAAGCTTTTTTTTGGCAGCAGCCATGTTGATGGCGTCAGCTGGGGCGCTGGCTCAGCAGGCATCAAAGGTGTATCTCACAAGGGAGATTTCCCCAGAGTCGTTGGTAAAAATCTACAAGGCGCTAGGTGTTGAAGCCAAGGGTCGTGTGGCAGTGAAAATGTCAACAGGTGAAGGTAGTAATCCCAATTACTTGAAACCTGAACTGGTGAAAAACCTGATATGGGAGGTGGACGGCACCATCGTAGAGTGTAACACTGCCTACAGCAGTGGTGCAGGAAACGAGCAGGACGACCGCAACTCTTCAGCTAACCATTGGAAGGTGATCGAGCGTCACGGATTCACGAAGTATTTCCCTGTAGATATCATGGACGAGTACGATGAGATACGCATCCCTGTGAAAGACCAGTCGCACATCAAGTACGACATCGTAGGCGGACACATGGCCAACTACGACTTCATGATTGCCCTCAATCACTTCAAGGGGCATCCTATGGGTGGCTATGGCGGTGCGCTGAAGAACCTCTCCATCGGCTGCGCCAGTCAGAACGGCAAGGCTTACATCCACTCTGCCGGCAAGATGGAGAAACTGGATATGGGCAAGCTGTGGACACCGGCGTTCATCGGTGATCAGGATGGTTTTCTCGAAAGTATGGCAGCGGCAGCGCAAGCCGTGGTGAACTACTTCAACAAGAAGCAGGGCATCATCTACATCAGCGTCATGAACAACATGTCAATAGACTGCGACTGCGTGGATCATCCTGCACCTGTGAAGCTGGAGGACTATGGCATCCTCGCCTCTACCGACCCCGTAGCGCTCGACCAGGCCTGCATCGACATCATCAACCAACAGAAGGTGACGGCCAAGAACGATCCCACCGATTTGCTGAAGCGCATCGACAAGCAGCATGGTACACACACTATCGACCATGCAGCCCAGATTGGCCTTGGCTCCAAGAAGTATGAGTTGGTAAATCTGAAGTAGCACCGCTCACGGCTGAGAGGTTTAAACTATCAATTAACAAGCAACATGAAACGAACATTTCTAGCTGCAATGGTGCTGGTCGGAATGCTGGCAGGTTGCACAAACAATAACAAACAAACTACTGATAACGATATGGACGAGAAGTTGGAATTGACGCAGGAGTGGGACAAGGTGTTCCCATTAAGCGAGAAGGTGAACCACAAGAAGGTGACATTTAAGACGCAGTATGGACTGACATTAGCCGCAGACCTTTATACTCCAAAGGATGGCAAAGGTAAGCTACCTGCTATTGCTGTTTCCGGTCCTTTCGGAGCCGTGAAGGAGCAGTCGAGTGGACTCTATGCTATGAAGATGGCTGAGCGTGGTTTCGTGGCACTGGCTTTCGACCCTTCCTATACGGGTGAGAGCAGCGGTGAACCGCGTCGCACGGCTTCGCCCGACATCAATACCGAGGACTTTATGGCTGCCGTTGATTTCCTGTCGAAGCAGGACAATGTGGATGCCGAACGGATTGGCATCATCGGCATCTGCGGCTGGGGAGGCATCGCCCTGAATGCTGCCGCCGCCGATACCCGCATCAAGGCAACTGTTGCGAGTACGATGTACGACATGACACGTGTGAGCGGCAACGGCTATTATGATGCCAACGACAACGAGCCTGACCGTCATGCCGCACGCGAGGTACTTTCCAAACAGCGTCTCTCAGATCCAAAGGAAATGGCAGGTGGAGTCATCGACCCACTGCCTGATGATGCGCCACAGTTTGTTAAGGACTACTACGATTATTATAAAACAGAAAGAGGGTATCATGCACGCAGCGGCAACTCCAACGATGGCTGGCGTGTCATCGGCACCCAGGCCTACGCCAATAGCCGCTTCCTTTATTACATCAACGAGATTCGTTCTGCCGTCCTCGTGATGCATGGCGAGAAGGCCCACTCCCGCTACTTTGGCGAGGCAGCTTATCACTTTATGGTTGATGGTAAGGCAGAGGGGTACAAGTTTGTTGGCGAACCCAATCCCAACCCAGAGAACAAGCAGCTGCTCATCATCCCAGGAGCCTCACATTGCGACCTCTACGATGGTGGATATACTGAACTCGTAGGTAAGGGCGAACCCAAGAAGGTAAGGGCGAACCCAAGAACATGATTCCCTGGGATAAGCTGGAGGTGTTCTTCGCTCAGTATTTACGTTAAGCGTTGCTCAGGCGAGCAAGCTCGGAACTTCAAAACGAATTTGAGATAGGCTTAGGTACAAATTACCTGTTCAACATTTGTAAATCCAGAGTCCTCGATTACTGTGACACACAATCACCACTGACGAATGCCTCTCCGCGGATAAGATTGTACTTCGACATCCTCTCAAATGAGATATAAAAAAAGGGATCTGCCTAAACGGACAGGTCCCTTTACATTATATCAGAGTGATTATTACTCCTCGACGGCTGCCTGTGCGGCAGCAAAGTTTTCCCTATTTATAAGGGATTCCAAGGGGCTTTGTAAGCTTTTTGTAAGCCAATATTTTCTTATCGGAAGATGGATGTTACCAATGAATACAGGTAGCTGCCGAAGCTGACGAGTGCCCATATCATCAGGGCTATGAACAAGAGCAGGACGATGAGAACGATGGCTGACTGCCAGGCTCTAATCATCTGCATGTTCTGGATGTTGGCACGATGGAAAAAGTCGATAACGTCGCCAACAAAGAACGGTATCATGCCCATCAGCACGTCGCGGAGGGCATTGTTCAAGACGGCCAGTGTCAGAGGGATGCTCTTGATGACTCTCGACGAGAAATAAACGAACGGCACGACACTGAGCAAGGCAATGGCATCACCCCAGCCAGGAATGATGCCAATAAGTGCATCGAGATAGTATCGATCCATGTAGCGTGTCAGGCCGTTCATCGTCTGATAGGCCTTGTTCTCCATCAGCCGCTTGCGCCGCAGTTCACGTTTCTCGTCTTTGTTCATGGGCTATACGACTTCCATTCCGAATGGTGACAGGGCCAGCTTTGCCAGCCGGAAGTGCATCTTTCCCCAGGGGATGCCGA
>CACXTX010000100.1 GCA_902770635.1 uncultured Prevotellaceae bacterium
GGCAGTAATCCGGCAAAAGAAGAGTCGTCAACCACCGTACATCAATTGGTTGAACAACTCCTACAGTTCATAGAGTAAAGATGAACCTACAGTTTTCTAAGTTGAGTGAATATGATTTAATAAGGTTAATGAGCGCATTTTGCACTCGTTTGGGGGTATCAAAATTTCCACAAAGAAGTGGAGCACTTCGCAGTGTTCCACTTCAATTTCTTCAATAACAAGAGCGTGTGTATGATTAAAAGGTCAAGTCTCTGCCACGATAGAAATTAAGAAGGGCAGTCTGGTACAGGTATTCGTAACGAGACCGTACATGGTCGCTCTCGGCATTCAGATAGCGCATCTTCGATTCGTCAAACTCGGTAATGGTAGCTCTTCCGTTTTCGTATTTTGCCTTCATCAGCTCAAAGGCAGCCTTACTGCTCTCTACGGCAGCCTTGCTGCTTGCATGCTTGGCATGAGAAGCCACCGCATTATAGTAGGCTTGCTGTATTTCCTTGTAGAGGGTCTTCTTCACATTATCCAGCACCAGTTGCTGGTTCTCGCGATTGACACGTGCCTTACGGATGTTGTTACGAGTTGCCAGACGATTAAACAGGGTGTAGTTCATTGACACGCCGAAATACTGGGCAAAGTTGTTCTTTATCTGCGTGAAGAAAGGATCGGCCGTTATACCATTGGTTTTAAAGTAGTTGCTCTGCAGACCCGCATTCAGGTTCAAGGTTGGATAGAGAGGAGCCTGTGCTATCTTAATGCTTCGCTCCGCGCCCTGCAAACGTAGTTGCTCGGCTTGTATCTCAGGCTTAAAGGACAAAGCCTCCTGATAAATGAGCTCGGGAGAGCCTAACTGAGCCAGATTGTCCAACCTATCCAGTTCGTCCAGATTAGGAAATACGATGGCAAAGCCCTCGGGGGTAGGCAGTTCCAATAACTGGCTCAGCGCCAACAGCGAGAGCTTGCGACTATTCTCTGCCTGTGTGGCTGTAAGATGTGACTTTGCCAAAGTTGCCATCTGCTGCGAAAGCTGTGCCTGGCTAGCCTTGCCATTATTGAACAGCGCCTGTAAACGGACTACTTGCAGAGAGTCGATGGTAATCTGACGATAAGCCACATCAGCCATCTCCGAATCGTAGAGTATCTGCACATAAGCCTTAGCCACCTGCATGCGGATATCGTTGCGAGCTTTCTCCAAGTCGTTCAAGGCAGCATCCAGGTTCAACTGGTTCAGCTTAATCTGGTTAGTAATCTGAGAGCCCGTGAACAAGGGTACATTGGTGCTCAAAGAGAACGAAGTATTGTTGGTATTACGGTTTGAGTAAGTACCATCAATAGTCTGTGCACGACCAAAGTTGAACGACTCGTTTGCCGACAGGTTCGCATTAGGCAGACGACTGTTGCGAGCCGTTGAGAGGTCAATGCCCGCCGTTCGGGTCGTATTGGTTTTCTGGTGGATGCTGATACTATGGCTGATGGCATAGTCACAACATTCGCGAAGGCTCCATTGCTTTACTTGTGCCAGAACATCCAGTCTGACCAGTAGAACCAGTATTAAGAGGATTACAACCTTCTTCATAACTTACTCATTTTTAGCATCGTCTGTAATAATCTCGGGACCGCGCACCTTATCCTTGGTGGTAAGGCCCTTCTTAATCTCGATATTCACGCCATCGGAAAGACCCGTGGTAACAGCCTTGCGCTCGTAGGTCTTCTGCTTGCCCTCACCCTTTACGACATAGACGAAGGTGGAGTCTCCGCTGAACTCAATGGCACTCTCAGGAACGCTGAGCACCTTATCAGCCTTGGCCAGCACGATTTCTGCATTTGCACTATAACCCGAGCGAATCTTGCCACCCTCAGAGAGTTTCACGGCAGCCTTGATTTCAAACTGATTGGCACCATTGCTCTCGACAGCCTTGGGCGAGATGTATTCGAGGTTAGCGTCAAACTTCAAGTCCTGCAGGGCACCAATGGTAATCTTCATCGCCATGCCGTTAACCAGCTGTCCCACCTCGGTCTCGTCGATATTACCGCGGAAGATGAGGTCGTTCATATTCGCTACGGTAGCTATCGTAGTACCATCGTTGAAGGTATTAGCCAGAATAACCGAGTTACCCACCTTTACTGGGATGTTGAGGATAACACCGCTGATGGTAGATCGGATCAGCGTAGAAGAAGCCTTGGCATTGCTCTTGGACACACCGTCGCGAACTACCTGCAAGGCATCCTCGGCAGCCAGTTTCTCGTGCTTTGCCTGATTGAATGTCTGGCGACTCTTGTCGTAGTCGGCAGCAGACACCAGTTTCTGCTGGTAGAGGTTCTCGTCGCGTTTGAAGTCAATCTCGGCCTGCTTCAGGTTGATTTCTGCCAAACGTACACGCATCTCAGCAGAGCTCAGCTGTCCCATGTCTGGAATCACCTTCACCTTGGCTATCACGTCACCCATGTTCACATGGTCACCTGGCTCCTTGTAGAGTTCGGTGATGATACCCGAAATCTGGGGTTTCACGTTCACCTCGTCACGAGGCTCAATCTTACCCGTGATAATCGTGGTTTTCTGAATGTCCACCTTCTCGGGAGTGAACTCGTTATACACAATCTCCTTAGGTTGGCTTTTCTGCCAGAGGAACACGAATGTTCCGATGAAAATCAGCGCAATGATAGCGGCGATAATCAGTTTTCTGTACTTTTTCATATTTTATATTTTAATATTAACGACAACTTTAACCGCTCCAGCCCTGCAAGCTTGCAAAGCAAGAACTGATACAACTTATTCATCTCGCATAGCATCTACAGGTTTGATGCTCATGGCTCTTGCTGCGGGAGCCAGACCAGCCAACACACCCAGCGAACTAACCACTAAGGCGCAGAAGATAGCGGTCCAGAAGCTCACCTGGAAGTGGGCGCTGACAATGCCATCCTCCGTATTCCCGATTTCAAGCATTTGCAGGATCAAGACACCAAACAGGATGCCACTCATGCCCGCCACCAGCGTAAGTACAATACTTTCCGAGATAATCTGTGAAAGTATCATCTTGGGAGTGGCTCCAATGGCTCTTCGGATACCTATCTCTGTAGTACGCTCGCGCACCGTCACCATCATGATGTTAGACACGCCGATGGCTCCAGCAAGCAGGGTTCCAAGTCCCACAAGCCAGATAAGGAAGTTGACACCCTTGAACAGATTGTCCAACATCTGGAAGAGCACTTCGGTATTGAATACCATTCGTCCTGTGACAGCAATCAAATCGACCCGATTGCCACGATTAAACGTCTGTTGTACAAGTGTCAATGGCAAGGTCACTTTCTCTTCGTTGCGCCCGTTGAAATTCATGCCTCCGCTGGCATTATAATCGACACCCACCACCTCGTAATAGGTAGAGTCGATACGGATGCGCTTGCCACAGGGGTCACTGCCGTCCTTAAACAAGTCCTTATAAATTTTCTTACCCAACACACAAACCTTACGGTGCTCATTCAGGTCCATATCGTTGATATAACGACCATAATACATTTTGGGCGAAACGATATTCGCATATTCTGGTGTCACACCCTGAATACGGGGCTGTGTGGATTGGTCACCGTAGTAGGCCGTATTGGTACGACCCCACCCGCCAAACAGCACGGGAGCAATGGCATCCAGTTCTGGCACTCGCTGACGCAGGCGCTCTATGTCCTTATAGTCCATCTCCCAATAGCGTCCCTTACGGAATCCCTTATAGGGTTTGGTAGTCTGTTGTGCCCATATCATGGCGGTGTTCTGGGCAAAACCTTCGAAGTTGCGCTCCAGCATCTCTTTCAGTCCCTGTCCGCCACCCATCAGGGCCACCAGCATGAACACGCCCCAGAATACGCCGAAGCCTGTCAGGAAGCTTCTGCTCTTGTTTCTGGTCAGGGTGTCCAGTATTTCTCTGTATGAATCAATATCTATTCTCATGATCATTCATAATCGCCTCAATAGGACGGATTCTACTTGCTTTAAAAGCGGGAATCAGCCCTGCTATGGTACCCGCTATCACCATCACCATCGTTGCCTCGAGGCATACGTCAATTCCCACCGTCGGATTGACAAACATGGTAGCCTTGAAGAGTCCCGTATCAATGGTATCGTGGCCCAGCGTAGCATCCATATACTCATTGGCTGCCACACCCAGCACCATCCCAATGTAACCAAAGAAGGTAGTGATGATGACGCTCTCCACGATAATCAGTTTCAGGATGTTCCAAGGCTTGGCACCAATGGCTTTGCGGATGCCGAACTCGTGGGTTCGCTCCTTGACGGTGATGAGCATGATGTTCGAGACGCCAACGATACCGCTGAGCAATGTAAACAGACCGACCACCCATAGAAAGGTACGGATGATGCCGATACCCGTCTGCATCTGCAGGTTGTTGGTATAGCGGTTCCAGAGCCACACACTTCTCTCGTCCTCCGGGTGTGCCTGGTGGTTGGCATTGATTCTGCGTCGGTAGTCTTTCTCAAAGTCCTCGTTAGCCTTCTCGGTAGTCAGCCCGTGGAAGGTAAACTCGATAGAACCAGCATCATTTGTGTTGGCACCGAAGATGCCCTTGATGGCAGAGTAGGAAGAGAAGGCTTCCGACGATCCACTCTCATCATCTTTATAAATGCCCACTACCTTGAAGGCAAAGTCGTTGACCTTCACATAACGGCCCAGTAGCGACTTATAATCCTTGGGAGCCAGTTCTTTGGCCTGCTTATTGCTCAGCACCAACACTTTACGCTTTTCCTCTTGGTCTATGTTGTTGATAAATCGTCCATAGAGCATTTCCGTCTTGTCAATCTTTGTATGATTGGGATAGACGCCCGTAATCTCCGTGCTGATATACTCCTG
>CACXTX010000101.1 GCA_902770635.1 uncultured Prevotellaceae bacterium
AAACACTAAAGAGGTCGTATAGGCTGACAAGTGTTAAATATATAGTTAAATCGCATAATATGTTTGGAATTTACCATAGAATGCGGTTCCGCTGTGCACAGCCGAGTTAGTGTTAAATTAACAGAAGAAATTGCAGATATGTTCAAAATGTTTGTTGTATTGGACAAATTTTACTAATTTTGTCCAGTAAAAAGTAAAAATTGGTCATAATTATGAGGTCTATCGAGTGCACAGCGGAGTGCACAGCAGACCCTATTGTGCACTTTGACGAACAGAGCCTCCTCCTGCGGAAATGCAGCGGGGAGGCATTTTTTTGTCGCACAGATCCCACAGGTCTCACGGCTTTTTGCGCTATTGTTTTGGTGGTGTGTAGAAAATATTGTACCTTTGCAGGCGAAAGGTGAGTGTGACAGGGACATCCCTTGTCGCACGCGAAAAGGCACTAAGAACGATGACAAAAAAGCAAGCAATACAACTATTTGAGGAGCGCAAAGTACGCACCGTTTGGGACGACGAGCAAGAGAAGTGGTACTTCTGTGTTGCAGATGTGGTGGAGGCACTGACAGACAGTGTAAACCCAACCGACTACATCAAAAAAATGAAAAAGCGTGACCCTGAACTTGCTCATACAGTCAATCCCTTCTAAAAAGGCAGAACCCTTCAAGCAGTGGATGGCACAGGTGGCCAGCCAGCGTCTTGACCAGATGCAAGACCCCGAACTGAGCATCGACCAAGCTATAGCCGACTACAAACGTCTGGGATATAGTGATGCGTGGATCAACCAGCGCATCAAGTCGATAGAGGTGCGCAAGGAGCTGACTGACGAGTGGAAGCGCACAGGTGTCAAAGAGGGGTTGGAATATGCCTCGCTGACGGATATCATCACGCGAGAATGGAGTGGTTTCACCACCAAGCAGTACAAGCACTATAAGGGCTTGAAGAAAGAGAACCTTCGCGACAATATGACCAACCTCGAGATAGCCCTTAATATCTTGGCGGAGGCTTCTGCTACTGAAATTTCAAAGGACCGAGACCCTAAAGGTTTCAACGCTCAGACACAAGTTGCAAGAGAAGGCGGCAGTGTGGCTAAAGCTGCACGCAAACAGCTGGAGAGCAAACTGGGTCGTAGTGTCATTACTAAGGATAAAGCAAGTGATTATTTACTGCCCGAAAAAGATGAATCCCAACAAGAAGACAAATAAAGATGAAGATGTATCATCCCTTGTCACATGAGAACCTGCGCGACAATATGACCAACCTCGAGATAGCCCTTAATATCCTTGCGGCGACGAGACCATCATTGTAATATAAGAAACGATAGATATTAAAGATAAACTATGCAGTCACATTTATTAAAGTTGGAGCCCCCGTACCAGATTATAGCCTGCAGGGGGGAGATTGGTGTTCAGATTGCCACGCTCATTGTGATGGAAGAGACGTGCGGCGATGATGGCAAGTATGGCATTACGACGCATAGCCACCCTGTGGTGACTTATATGGACAAGCCTCTCACCAGAAATAATTTTTCTAAGCGCAATTCTGAAATCGACGAATATCCGGAGCCTGTTTATAGCGTGGCTTACGGAGAGGGCGTTGTTTGGGATAAAGTGGAATGCAATGAGTGTATAACCATTAGTTTTACTGATATCCCAGACCGCAAGGTTTCTGATTTGGAATTTTCCGATATGGTTCAAGAGATGCTTGAAAACATAGCCCTTGAAGGCAAGTGGCAGGGACTGAAGCTGTTGGAGTTTGCAAGCAAGTTAGAAGACATGGGCTTCACTATATCCGATTCCCCTTCCATTTGTCATTGCACGCTGAGAGTCTCAGAAGTTCAATCTGTAGATTATGGCGATAAACTGATTATAGACACCAATCGTCGAGATTTTCCAATGCCTGTACCCGTGATGGAACCCGAAAAGATGCTTGGGTGGTACAAAAAGCTGATTCGTCAATACCATCTGATTTTTGGCAAAGAGAAAAAATTCTGTTTCAAGAGTTTCTATGAGCCTCCATACGGCGACGGCTTTATCGATGATGCTCGAGAGTATGGTTTCGACCCAGAGCATCTGACTCCAGCGCAGCAGGCTTGCAACGATGTCGTGAAACTGCTGAACGAGACAGACTTTTGTAAAGGCCTGTAAGACTAATGGGCGGTATAAAGGACTACAGTAAGGAGTTCATTGAGACAGAACAGGGGAAGGTGCCTGTGAATACGGTGCTAAACCTTCTGCGCTATTACTACCAGGAAGATATTCTGCTTGGGCTCTATGATTATGCCGTTGAGCAACAAGACGAATATATATATGGACTGATACGCGCATTCCGCAGACGAAAGCTCCAGGGTGGTAAGAATGGTCCTGTAGCTTCGTCCGCCAATCTACGGAAAAGCAATGTTTACAGAAATCATGACAGTAAGCCCGCCGAGCTCAACTATTTTGCTCCCAGAAAGAATCTCCAGGAGCTGTTGCAGCAGGAGTGGTTTGTCTTATTCCGCACCAATAAGGCCTACGACGAGCAGTGGACGAACAGTCTCGTGAAAGCCCTGATGGAATCGGAGTGGAAGGAGGGTATCGCCAGAGACTGGAGTGCTGAAGGCGAACGTAGCAAGTGTATGCAGATAAAGGGCTATGTGATAGGTTTGCTGAAGGACAATGGAGTTCTCAAAGGCAGCTACGACAGCATAGCCGAAGCCACGAATCTTGCCGAGAACCATCGTAGTCTATCCAAATACATGGGAGAGGGTAAACGGCAGCCTTATGCAGCGTGGGTGAAAGCTTATGTTGAGTCTCATGGATAAGATAGAAATCCCATAAAAACGGGCATTTTGCGATTGAATGATGCGATTGAGCGACAAAAGTTCAATCGCATATTTTTTTTGAAATATTTTTTCTCCCGCTATCATATAAGCCTCAAGCAAGCTTTTTAAATGCGATTGAAAATGCGATTGAAAAAAAAGTTTTTCAGTCGCATAATCGCATTTTATCTTTGCACCGTGAATCAATCACAAGTGCTCTTTGAGGCTTTGCTACAACGACCCCACCGGTAGGCTGGTGGAAGCCCTCATCAACAAACCTAAAAAATGATGGAAACAAAAATTTTAAAAGTGGTACGCCAGGGCGAGGCCTTCAGCGTACAGTCGGCTAAGGCCGAAACAGGTACTATTCAGAAATGCAACATCGTGTTGCGCGAACTGGGTGGTAAGTTCGAAAACGAGTATGTGTGCGCCATGCTGGGCAATCTGGCGGCGTGCAGGTTCTACGAAGGTGATGTGGTAGTAGCCACGCTTCGTTTCTCTACACACGAATATCAGGGACAGACGTTCCAAGAGGTGCTGGCTACTGACATCGTGAAACTGAAATAAAAAGACCCCTCTAACTCCCCTTGTAGGGGAGAAAAAGAACCCCTCGCTACAAGAGAGGGGCAGGGGGAGAGTCCAATAACCCTGAGTTGAAGTGAGGGAATCAATTGAGCACCGTGAGGTGTAGGGCCCTTT
>CACXTX010000102.1 GCA_902770635.1 uncultured Prevotellaceae bacterium
CCAGACTATGGTTTCTAAGATTGGTGACGGCAACTCTCTCGTACAGGTTGTTGCTTGGTACGACAATGAGAACTCTTACACTTCTCAGATGGTTCGCACTATCAAGTACCTCGCTGAGCTGAAATAATACCAGACAGAGATAATAAAAAAGGCCACTTAGCATTGCTGAGTGGCTTTTTTTGTGTATATTTGCAACCAAATTACTGCCATCATGGACTTTCAAAACATAAAAAACAAGACTCTGCAAGGCTGCGGATGCGTGTCAATAGGCATCGTCATCCTGATGATTATCGTGATTCTCATTGGTATTTACGCTGATGAGGAGGGTACGGATGATGATAAGGCGACGCCTACGGAGCAGGTGGACAGTGCAAAGGTGAAGAAAGACAGCGTGGTGGTGACGGAACCCTTGCAGGGCGACCCCTACGAGGAGTTAGACGAACTGATAGGTCTGACACAGGTGAAAGAAGAGGTGCACTCGCTGGCCAACTTTGTGAAGTTGCAGAAACAGCGTGAGAAGCAGGGGCTGAAGACGCCCAAGATGTCGTACCACCTCGTGTTTACAGGCAGCCCAGGTACGGGTAAGACTACCGTTGCCCGTATCGTGGCACGTATCTATAAAGACCTGGGCGTGCTGAAGAAAGGACATACGGTAGAGACTGACCGCTCTGGACTGGTGGCCAACTATGTAGGTCAGACAGCCACCAAGACCAATGCGATAGTGGATTCAGCGCTGAATGGTGTACTGTTTATCGACGAGGCCTACGCGCTGGTGCCTCAGAATCCTTCGCAAGACTACGGACAGGAGGCCATCTCGACGCTGCTGAAGCGTATGGAGGACGATCGTGACAAACTGGTGGTGATCATCGCAGGCTATACCAATGAGATGAAACGGTTTATCGACTCGAACCCTGGTCTTCAGTCGCGCTTCAGTCGTTATATCAACTTTCCTGACTATACCAGTGCAGAGTTGACAGACATCTTCAAGATGTATATGAGGAAAAACCAGTACACGATGTCGAGCGAGGCAGAAGAGTACTTGAAGAAGCGTTTCGATGATGTTGTAGCACATAAGACTCGTAACTTCGGTAATGCCCGCTATGCGCGTAACGTTTTCGAGAAAAGCATCCAGCAGCAGGCCAACCGTCTGGCTGGGGAGAAGAACCTAAGTAAGGAACAATTAACAGAACTCTTGATAGAAGACCTGCAGGGGGGCTTCGCTTCGAAAGTAAATATCGGTAAGTAGTATGAAGAAATGGTTATTGTACATAGCAGCCTTGATGATGGCTGTTACCGCCCAGGCCGATGTGCTGGGTGAGTACAGTTTTGTAGGAACGTTAGGCGACAAGATTCCCATGAGACTTAAGTTTGCCGTTAATGCCGACGAGATTGCTGTGGGCGAGGCCTTTTATCCCAAGGCCAAGAATCCGGCACCTATCCTGGTGGTGGGCGCGCCAACAGAGAATGGCTGGTATTGTCTGAAGGAATATCAGGACGATGGTACCATCACAGGTATTCTGTCATTCTGTATAGAGGGCGAGGGAAGCGTCGAAGGCGCCTATATCTCTGAGGGCACATGGACCAATCCCAAGACGGGGAAGTCGTTTCCTATGAAGCATTTTAAGAAGAATGACGATGCTGTTAACGGACCATTTGATGTGACAGACTTCCTCGACTATGATCAGCAGCAGGATTTTGACCACGAATATGTCTATTATCTCTGGAATCCGCAATATGAGCGGATGCTGGGTGGTACTGTGAGAATGACGTACGCTGGCAAGAATAAGTGGCACTTCATGGTCTCCAACACTCCCGGTAGCATTGCTGAAGGCAGGAGTGCTCCTGACCGCCCTGCCATTTTGGGAGAAACCACTCATGATTACTTCTACTACGAACATCTCAACGAGTGCGACTATAGCTTTAGTGCCCATTTCTTCAAAAGGTTCGTGGTACTGAAGACGACGAGTAGTCCCGAGACCCTCGGCTGTTTCAAAGGAGGCGGGTCGTTCGATGGAGTATATATTAAGGTAAAGAAGTGAGTGCCATGCAGAAGATGATAACGATACTTGGACCGACAGCCAGTGGTAAGACCCCGCTAGCAGCTGCCTTGGCGCTCCAGATAGGAGGGGAAATCATCTCAGCCGACTCGCGTCAGGTGTATCGCCGCATGGACATCGGTACAGGTAAGGACCTCGCGGATTATACAATAACCAATAACCGTGAACCAATAACCAATAACCGTGAACCAATAATCGTTCCCTATCATCTGATTGACATCGTGGAGCCAGGCACCAAGTATAACTTGTTCCAGTATCAGCAGGACTTCTATGACGCCTATCGCCAGATAGTAGAGCGGGGAAACACTCCCATACTCTGCGGAGGAACGGGACTCTACATCGAGGCTGTGCTGAAAGGATATCAACTGTCGCCTGTGCCCCAGAATCCCGAACTGCGCCAAAGACTGGAGGGGAAGAGTCTGGAAGAACTGACAGAACTGTTGCGCACGTTGAAAGCGCAGAATGGTTCGGTGATGCACAATACCACTGACGTGGATTCCTGCCAAAGAGCCATTCGTGCCATCGAAATAGAGGAGTATAACCTGCATACACCTACTCCCAAGCGCGAACTGCCTCCCGTCGATTCACTCATCATTGGTGTGGACATTGACAGAGAAGAGCGTAGGCAAAAGATTACGAGACGGTTGAAACAGCGTCTGGAAAACGGAATGGTTGAAGAGGTCAGGGGGCTGCTGGACGAGGGAATACCCGCCGAAGACCTGATATACTACGGACTGGAGTATAAGTTCGTGACGGAGTACATTACAGGTCAGTTGTCCTACGAGGAGATGTTCAAGCGACTGGAGATAGCCATCCATCAGTTTGCCAAGCGACAAATGACCTGGTTCAGGGGGATGGAGCGTCGCGGATTCACCATTCACTGGATAGATGCGATGCTACCTATGGACGAGAAGGTCGGCGAGATACTACGGCTATTTGCCCCCTAAGTTAGGGGGCGCAGGGGTCTGAACAAGCGCAGGCTCCGAATAATCATCATAGAATCAGAAGATACAGGCCGTGCTGGACCAGCGTGGCGTGGAGTACGACTGGGTTCAGAGCGAAACGACAGACAGTGTGGAACGACTGATGAATATGCTCATCCACAATGGGTATAAGACCATCATCATTGTGGGAGGAGACTCGGCGTTGAATGATGCTGTGAACTGCCTGATGCAGGTAGAGAAGCAGGTGCGCGACGAGATAGCATTAGGAGTGATTCCCAACGGGGTGATGAACGATTTTGCCCGCTATTGGGATTTCAAGGAGGGGAATCTGGAACAGACCATAGGCTGGCTCATCAAACACCGTATTCGTAAGGTTGACCTGGGATGTATCCGTTATAATAATAAGAACGGGGAAGCCTGCCATCGGTATTTCCTGAACTGCATCAATGTGGGTTTGATAGCTGACGTAATGAACCTGCGTCGGCAGACCCGTTCGCTGCTGGGTTCACGAACGCTCTCTTTCGTCGCTTCCATTTTCCTCATGATATTCCATCGCATGGATTATAAGATGCATGTTCGTATCAACAGTGATACCATCAACCGCAAGGTGATGAACATGTGTATCGGCAGCGGTCCAGGGTACGGACAAACACCAAGTGCCGTGCCTTATAATGGCATGCTGGATGTGTCGGTGGTGTATCATCCAGAACTGCTTCAGCTCTTTGCCGGGTTCTGGCTCTTGCTGACGGGACGCTTCCTGAACCATCGCAGTGTACATCCCTATCGTACCAGAGAAGTGGTGGTGGAAGAAAGCAAGAAGGCAATGGTGGGAGTTGACGGCAGACTGCTGGGAACTCCTGTGGGCTCCTATCGCATTACTGTGGAACAAGAGGTTATCAACTTCCTGATACCTGATTAACCGATTTCTGAGATTCTGATGAGCTCCTTCTCATTAAGAATAGTGATGCGACGACCGGAAGTCTTCACTAGCTCTTCCTGTGCAAAAGCAGAGAGGGTGCGAATGGCATTGCTGGTTGTCATGTTGGAGAGGCTGGCCAGGTCTTCACGACTGGCTGTAATGGCCAGCGTCTGTCCGTCCTCTGTAAATCCAAAACTTTTTTTCAGACGTATCAGCGTTTCTGCCAGTCGTCCTCTGAGGTGCTTCTGGGTTAGGTTGACCGTGCTCTCCTCTGCTATGCCTAAATAGAAAGCGAGCTCTTTCAGGAAATAGATGGAAACGGCATTGTTCTGCGTGATAATCTTCTTGGCAACAGGCAATGGGATACAAAGCAGAATGGTTTCCTCCAAGGCATAGGCATCTGTGGTGTAAGGTTGATTAGCAAACGAAGAACGATAGCCAAAGAACTCTTTGACCCTTACCATGCGTGTGATTTGTTGTCGGCCACCAACACCTTCCTTGCTCAACTTGACATTTCCCTTGACAATACAGAAAATATAGTTAGGCTCATCTCCCATGTGGTAGATGATTCCATTTTTCCGACAAAGTCTTGTCTTGATAGAGGTGAGGAGCAACTGTTGCTCTTGTTCAGTGAGAAGATCCCAAACATCAGACAACGTTTGCCTGATACTTAGTATGTCATTTTCTATTTCTCTTATCATCCCCGAGTTTTGTTGTATAGTTTGAATTGAGTGTGCAAAAATACGAATAATCTTCAAAATATCCGCCAATTTGTAGTGAAATATCTTCTAATTGCCACAAAAATGCATCATTTTATAAAAAAAATCTAAATTTATTTTGTCGTAACAATGAAAATGCGTACTTTTGAAGGGAATATAAAATCTAAAACGAAGTGAAACCTTAAAATAGGAACTATGAGTTATTTACGATTAGAAAAAGCGGTAATGACCAACTTGGAGGAATCCCTCCGTCGTGAATTGCTTCGAACAAACCG
>CACXTX010000103.1 GCA_902770635.1 uncultured Prevotellaceae bacterium
TATCGCCAAGGGTGTTGAGGCAGCTAAGAAGAATCTTGTTAAAGTTCCCGTACTCAAGGGCACCATCCCTCATGAGATGGAGGCTCGCTTCGGCGGTGCACAGGTATTCCTGAAGCCAGCTGCTGCTGGTACCGGTCTTGTTGCCGGTGGTGCTATGCGTGCCGTTCTGGAGAGTGTTGGTATCAAGGATGTGCTCGCTAAGTCAAAGGGTTCATCTAACCCTCACAACTTGGTAAAGGCAACAATCGTTGCTCTGAGCCAGATGCGCGATGCTTACACCGTAGCAGGTACTCGTGGAATCAGTATGGATAAAGTATTTAGAGGTTAAGGAGAATAAACTATGGCAACAATTAAGGTAAAGCAGATTAAGAGTAAGATCGGTTATCCAGTAGATCAGAAGCGCACTCTCCAGGCTCTGGGCCTGCGTAAGATCTCTCAGGTTGTTGAGGTAGAGGACACTCCTTCAATCCGTGGTATGATCCGTAAGGTACACCACCTGGTGACCGTCGTTGAGTAATTAACATTTTAAAAGTAGATTAGATTATGAAACTGAATAATTTAAAGCCGGCTGAGGGTTCTACCCACTCAAGTCGTCGTATCGGTCGCGGACCTGGTTCAGGTCTGGGTGGTACTTCTACTCGTGGTCACAAGGGAGCCAAGGCTCGTTCTGGTTATAAGAGAAAGATTGGTTTCGAAGGTGGTCAGATGCCTCTCCAGCGCCGTGTTCCAAAGGCTGGTTTCAAGAACATCAACCACAAGGAGTACTTTGCAGTAAACCTCTCTACACTTCAGAAGCTTGCTGAGGAGAAGAACCTCACCAAGATCGGAATTGCAGAGCTTATGGCTGCAGGTCTTACCAATGGCAAGGAGCTTGTAAAGGTTCTGGGCAACGGTGAGCTGAAGGCTAAGGTTGATGTAGAGGCTAACGCTTTCTCAAAGACTGCTGAAGAGGCAATCAAGGCAGTAGGTGGTAACGCAACAAAAATCTAACATTAAAAATGAAGAAGTTAATAGAGACACTGAAGAACATCTGGAAGATTGAGGACCTGCGCCAGCGCATCCTTATCACTCTCCTGTTCGTAGCGATTTATCGTTTTGGTTCGTTTGTGGTACTTCCAGGTATCAATCCAGCCATGTTAAGCCAATTGCAGTCACAGACTGCCGGCGGTCTTATGTCATTGCTCGATATGTTCTCCGGTGGTGCATTCTCCAATGCGTCAATTTTCGCACTTGGAATCATGCCTTACATCTCTGCTTCTATCGTAATGCAGCTTCTTGCTGTCGCTGTTCCCTACGTTCAGAAAATGCAGCGTGAGGGTGAGAGCGGCCGCAAGAAGATCAGCATGTACACCCGTTGGCTCACTGTAGCTATCCTGATGTTCCAGGCACCGGGTTACTTGATGAACCTGAAGATGACTTCAGGAGCTGCTCTGGCAACAGGTATCTCTTGGTCATACTTCATGGTTCCTGCTGTAATCATCCTAGCTGCAGGTAGTATGTTCATCCTGTGGCTCGGTGAGCGCATTACGGATAAGGGTATAGGTAATGGTATCTCACTGATTATTATGATCGGTATTATCGCTCGTCTGCCTCAGGCATTTATCCAGGAGGTAAGCTCGCGTTTCACCGCTATCACTGGTGGTGGACTGGTTATGTTCTTGGTTGAGATCATCATTCTCTATGCAGTTGTTTGCGCATCTATTGTTCTGGTTCAGGGCGTTCGCAAAGTGCCCGTTCAGTATGCAAAGCGCCTCGTAGGTAATAAGCAGGTAGGTGGTGCACGTCAGTATATCCCCCTGAAGCTGTTCGCTGCCAACGTTATGCCAATCATCTTTGCTCAGGCTCTGATGTTCATTCCGTTGACCATCGTTCAGTATTCAGCACCTGAGAATGCTAGTTGGTTTGTCCGCACAATGCTCGATCATCACAGCTGGACATACAACATCATTTTCGCTGTACTGATTATCGCCTTTACTTATTTCTATACAGCCATCACTCTGAATCCTACTCAGATGGCTGAGGATATGAAGCGTAACAATGGTTTCATCCCTGGCGTTAAGCCTGGTAAGGAGACCGCTGAGTATATCGATACAGTAATGTCTCGTATCACTCTTCCCGGTTCATTGTTTATTGCTTTCATCGCTATTATGCCTGCTTTGGCAGGTTTGCTGAATGTTCAGGATGCGTTCTCTCAGTTCTTCGGTGGAACATCTCTGCTGATTCTTGTCGGTGTAGTACTTGATACACTTGCACAGATTGAGAGTCACCTGCTGATGCGTCACTATGATGGCCTGCTCAGTTCTGGTCGTATTCATGGACGTGGAATGGCTGCTTATTAATCTTCTATGAAGATATTTCTGAAAACTGAAGATGAAATAGAGCTGATGCGCCAGGCGAACCAATTAGTTGGTCGTACGCTTGGTGAATTAGCAAAACATATTAAGCCTGGTATAACGACCCTCCAGTTGGATAAGATAGCGGACGAGTTCATTAGAGATAATGGTGCTATTCCAACATTCAAGGGTTTCCCCAATCCATTTGGAGGGCCGTTTCCTGCCAGTATCTGCACATCGGTGAATGATGTAGTCGTACACGGAGTGCCCAATGCAGAGACAGTTCTGAAAGAGGGTGACATCATATCAGTAGACTGCGGAACACTGTTGAATGGCTTTAACGGAGATTCTTGTTATACTTTCTGTGTAGGCGAGGTATCAGATGAAGTCAAGAAGTTGCTGAAGACAACCAAAGAGTCGCTTTACCTTGGCATAAAGAATGCTGTTGCAGGTAATCATCTTGGTGACATCAGTAGTGCAGTGCAGGACCACTGTGAGGCACAGAAGTACGGTATCGTACGCGAACTTACCGGTCATGGTATCGGTCGTGAGATGCACGAAGATCCGCGAGTGCCAAACTATGGTAGCAGAGGCAATGGCATCATGCTGAAAGCCGGAATGTGTTTAGCTGTAATCGCGCAATCTGGATGGATGCTGACCGCTGGACAATCCGTACTCGTGACGGTAAACCAGCAGCTCATTTTGAGCACACCATTGCTGTAAGAAAAGGTCAGGCCGAAATCCTCTCATCTTTCGAGGAAGTTGAAAAATTAGAAGGTAATATTTATTAATAATATTGTATGGCAAAGCAATCCGCTATTGAGCAGGACGGAACAATTGTAGAATCGCTGTCGAATGCGATGTTCCGAGTAGAACTTGAAAATGGAGTCCAGATAATTGCGCATATCTCTGGTAAGATGAGAATGCACTATATCAAGATCCTCCCCGGAGATAAGGTTAAGGTGGAGATGAGTCCATATGACCTGACAAAGGGACGAATTGTATTCAGATACAAATAAACAATTTGAATTAATATGAAGACAAGAGCATCATTGAAGAAGCGTACCCCAGACTGCAAAATCGTACGTCGTAAGGGCCGCCTGTTCGTTATCAACAAGAAGAACCCTAATTTAGCGAGAAATGTAATTTTTAAAGTAATTTATTTTTATCTTTTTAATTAACAATGGCAATAAGAATTGTTGGAGTAGATTTGCCCCAGAATAAGCGTGGCGAAATCGCATTGACTTATATCTACGGTATAGGTCGAAGTAGTTCAGCAAAGATATTGGACAAGGCAGGTGTCAGCCGTGACCTGAAGGTTAACGAGTGGACTGATGACCAGGCAGCCAAAATCCGTGAAATTATCGGCGCTGAATTCAAAGTAGAAGGTGATCTCCGTTCTGAGATCCAGTTGAATATCAAGCGACTGATGGATATTGGTTGCTATCGTGGCGTACGTCATCGTAACGGTCTTCCCGTTCGCGGTCAGAGCACCAAAAATAATGCTCGTACTCGTAAGGGTAAGAAGAAGACTGTTGCTAATAAGAAGAAGGCTACGAAGTAATTCCTAAATTAAACATTAAACATTACAGAATTAAAGTTTAAGAATTATGGCAAAGAAAACAGTCACTTCAAAGAAGAGAAACGTGAGAGTAAATGCTATCGGCCAGCTCCACGTTCACAGTTCTTTTAATAATATTATTGTGTCACTGGCTAACGACGAGGGTCAGATTATCTCTTGGTCATCAGCTGGTAAGATGGGCTTCCGTGGCTCTAAGAAGAATACTCCTTATGCTGCTCAGATGGCTGCTGAGGATTGTGCTAAGGTTGCTTACGACCTGGGCCTTCGCAAGGTTAAGGCTTATGTTAAGGGTCCCGGTAACGGTCGTGAGTCTGCTATCCGTGCTATCCACGGTGCTGGTATCGAGGTTATGGAGATTATCGATGTAACTCCACTGCCACACAACGGATGTCGTCCTCCAAAGCGTCGTCGCGTATAATTTATTAAGAGAAATTTAAGAAGAAACATATTTTATTATTATGGCAAGATATTTAGGACCGAAATCAAAAATTGCGCGTCGTTTTGGTGAGCCCATTTTCGGCGCAGACAAAGTTTTGTCTAGGAGAAACTTCCCTCCTGGACAGCATGGCAACAACCGTCGTCGTAAGATGTCTGAGTATGCCGTCATGCTGGCAGAGAAGCAGAAGGCCAAGTATACCTATGGAGTACTTGAGCGTCAGTTCCGTAATATGTTTGAAAAGGCAGCAAAGGCCGAGGGTATCACCGGTGAGGTTCTGCTTCAGAACCTTGAGAGTCGTCTCGACAACGTAGTGTTCCGTCTTGGTATTGCTCCAACTCGCGCAGCTGCTCGTCAGCTTGTTGGTCACAAGCACATTACCGTTGATGGACAGGTTGTAAACATCCCTTCTTATGCTGTTAAGCCTGGTCAGGTAGTTGCTGTTCGT
The DNA here is from genome assembly GCA_902770635.1 of uncultured Prevotellaceae bacterium. Classification (GTDB taxonomy): domain Bacteria; phylum Bacteroidota; class Bacteroidia; order Bacteroidales; family Bacteroidaceae; genus Prevotella. The sequence goes on from CACXTX010000103.1 coordinate 4,800, forward strand.
GAGAAGTCTAAGTCTCTTGAGGTGATTGAGGCTGCTCTTGCAGGTTTCAACCACAGCAAGTATCCTTGGATTGAGTGGGATGAGAATGTAAAGGGCGGTAAGTTCCTGCACAAGCCAGAGCGCGCTGACATCCCCGAGAATATTAAGGAACAGTTAATCGTTGAGTTGTACTCTAAGAACTAAAATCATTTAAATTAATGGCGATATTAGCATTTCAAAAACCCGATAAAGTCGTAATGTAGCCCGGCTTTGGTGTAACCATTGGTAACGCCCTGCGCCGCATTCTACTTTCATCACTCGAGGGTTATGCTATCAACACCATCCGTATCGCTGGTGTTGAGCATGAATTCTCTTCAGTTCCCGGTGTAAAGGAAGATGTAACCAACATTATCTTGAATCTGAAGCAAGTTCGATTCAAGCAAGTAGTAGAAGAATTCGAGAACGAGAAAGTCAGTATCACGGTCGAGAATTCTACCGAATTCAAAGCCGCTGACATCGGCAAGTATCTGACTGGATTTGAAGTGTTAAATCCCGATTTGGTGATTTGTCATTTAGATTCCAAAGCATCGATGCAGATTGATCTTACAATTAACAAAGGTCGTGGATATGTACCCGCTGATGAGAATCGCGAGTTCTGCACCGACGTTAATGTAATTGCAATCGATTCTATTTACACTCCGATCCGTAACGTAAAGTACACTGTTGAGCCATATCGTGTTGAACAGAAGACCGACTATGACAAGCTGGTACTCGAGGTTACTACGGACGGTTCCATTCACCCAAAGGACGCACTGAAAGAGGCTGCTAAGATCCTTATCTATCACTTCATGCTGTTCTCTGACGAGAAGATCTCTCTTGAGACTTCTGAGACTGAGAGCAACCAGGAGTTCGATGAAGAGGTTCTGCACATGCGCCAGCTGCTTAAGACTCGTCTCGTTGACATGAACCTTTCTGTTCGTGCCCTCAACTGCCTCAAGGCTGCTGATGTTGAGACTCTTGGTGATCTGGTACAGTACAACAAGACTGACCTCCTTAAGTTCCGTAACTTTGGTAAGAAATCGCTCACTGAGCTTGATGATTTGCTCGAGAGTCTGAATCTGTCGTTTGGAACTGATATTTCAAAATACAAACTGGACAGAGAGTAATCTCCTGCCCAATAAAAGAAAATTATGAGACATAATAAGAAATTTAATCATCTCGGTCGTACTGCATCTCACCGCAGTGCCATGCTTGCTAACATGGCTATCTCTCTGATCATGCACAAAAGAATCACTACGACCGTTGCTAAGGCTAAGGCCTTGAAGAAGTATGTAGAGCCCCTTATCACTAAGGCTAAGGAGGATTCTACCAACTCTCGTCGTGTAGTATTCAGCTACCTTCAGAACAAGGAAGCTATCAAGGAGCTTTTCTCAACTGTAAGCGAGAAGGTTGGCGATCGTCCCGGTGGATACACACGTATCATCAAGCTCGGTACTCGTCAGGGTGACGCTGCACAGGTTTGCTTCATCGAGCTCGTTGACTTTGATCCAGAGATGGCAAAGGATACCAAGAAGAAGTCTACCCGTCGTTCACGCAAGTCAGCTCCTAAGGCTGAGGCTGCAGCCGAGGCTCCTGTAGCTGAGGAGGTAAAGGCCGAGGAGGCACCAGTTACTGAGGCTGCTGCTGAAGAGGCTAAGGCTGAGTAATCGCTAGAATCACGAATTCTTATATATGGGTAGAGCTCGCATCATCACGATGCGGGCTCTACTTTTTTATATGATTTTGAAATTAATCGCCAAAAAGTTTGGAACTATAAATCATTTTTGCTATATTTGCCCACAGATTATGCTTGTTCGTGAGGACAATATTGCTAAAGCTTAAAACAATATAAATATGAGAAAACTAACTTTACTCATTGTAGCAGCACTATTAGCTACATCCTTGCCCGCATTGTCGCAGGGGCTAAACGTCGTAAGTTTTAAATTGTTGGATACGGATCTGACAGCTAACACCCGTGGTACCATGAAGCGTGACCAGAATGGTGAGACTGCAGCCCTTATCAAGATTGTAACCCCAGAGCAGGGCTTCATGTTCGATGGAGGTTCGCTCGGTATCGTGGGTACCGAGCAGAAGCCCGGTGAGGTCTGGCTCTATGTTCCTCGTCGCGCACAAAAACTCACCATCTCTCACCAGACATTCGGTGTGCTTCGTGATTACTATTATCCAATTTCTGTTCAGGGAGGCCGTACCTACGAGATGCTGCTCGATATCGGTACCGGTCGTTATGT
>CACXTX010000104.1 GCA_902770635.1 uncultured Prevotellaceae bacterium
GAGTTACCCGTGATAGACACGTCAACGTTCTCCTTCCACAGGATAGCGACACCCTCGCGAACATCGTCAGCACCATAGCACTTTACCTTCAGACGGCTGGGGTTGTTGCCATAGGGAACCTCCTTGACAACCTTCAGCTCAGAGGTGAAGTAGTCGAACTGGGTCTGTACGTATGTAAAGCCGTTGATACGGCTGATGATCTGGGCAGCGTCCTTGCCAAGACCGTTCAGGATAACGCGGAGGGGCTTCTTACGAACCTTATTGGCCATCTCGGCAATCTTGATGGCACCCTCGGCAGCAGCGAAGCTCTCGTGACCTGCCAGGAATGCGAAGCACTCGGTTTCCTCGCGGAGCAAACGGGCAGCGAGGTTACCGTGGCCGATACCTACCTTACGGTCGTCAGCAACACTTCCGGGGATGCAGAAGCTCTGCAGACCGATACCGATAGCCTCGGCAGCGTCAGCAGCAGTCTTTACGCCCTTCTTGATAGCGATAGCGGCACCACAAACGTAGGCCCACTTAGCGTTCTCGAAGCAGATACGCTGGGTGTCCTCACACATCTGGTAAGGGTCTATACCAGCCTTTTCACAAATCTCGTTGGCTTCCTCGATAGAGTTGATGCCATTCTCCTTCAGAGCAGCAAGAACCTGGTTGATACGGCGCTCCTGACTCTCAAACTGTACTCCTCGGTCGTGCGACCGTAAGAACCGGTGTTCTTCTTCATAGCCTCATTGGCGTCCATACCACCCTTAATGGCTTCCATCATCTTGCCCAGGTGTACATACTCGTAACCACAAACCTCGTTGTTGGCATCGAGATACATCTTGGTGATGTAACCTTCAGTGAGCTCCAAGTAACGGGTACCCTTGGCAACGGTGCCATAGAGTGTACCAGTCTGTGAACGAAGACCCTTACCGAGGTCCTCCAGACCAGCGCCGATAGCCAGACCGCCCTCAGAGAAAGCACTCTGTGTGCGACCATAGACAATCTGCAGGAACAACTCGCGCATAGCGGTGTTGATAGCGTCGCAAACCAAGTCGGTGTTCAGAGCCTCCAGCAAGGTCTTGCCAGGAAGAATCTCACTGGCCATAGCTGCTGAGTGAGTCATACCGGTGCAACCGATGGTCTCAACCAAAGCCTCCTGGATGATACCATCCTTCACGTTGAGGCTCAGCTTGCAGGCACCCTGCTGAGGAGCACACCAACCAATACCGTGGGTATAACCCGAAATGTCCTTAATCTCTTTTGCCTGAATCCATTTGCCCTCTTCGGGAATGGGTGCAGGTCCATGGTAGGCACCTTTGCAGACGCTACACATGTTTTCAACTTCCTTTGAATAAATCATTTTTGTATGAATATAAAATGAATAATAAAATATGTATTCGTTTAGACCTACAAAATTACTCAGTAAATTCCAACTATCCAAATCAACTTTCCTATATTTAAGAACAATTAACAAGGTATTTCGTCAGACGTTTGCTGTATTGCCAAATTCTTTGTAACTTTGCCAAGTGCATATTGCAAAAATAGTTAGGAATTAGTAATTAGTAATTAGAAATTATGATTACCGATAATAGGAAGATGACAGCGCAGGAAATAGACGAGCGAGTAGAGCGTGCTGTCGAGAATTTTATGGCAGGATATGGGTGCTGTCAGAGTGTTGTTGCAGCTTTTAGCGACTTGTATGGACTGGATGAAACGATGGCGAAGCGCATAGCTGCCGGTTTTGGAGGTGGAGTAGGGCGGATGCGCATGATGTGTGGTGCCGTTTCTGGTATCGTTATGCTTGTAGGTCTTGACTGTGGACAGACTGAGGGTAGTGACCGCGAGGGCAAGTCGGCCTGCTACAAGGTTGTGCAAGAACTGCTTGCCCAGTCGCAGGCTGAAAACGGTAGCCTGATCTGTGCACAAGACGCGCCCTTGTGCTGCCAAGGTGGAAAGTGCTGCCCGCATCTTTGCAAACTATCTGAAAAAGAAGCAAGAAATCTAAGTTCTCCGGTCTTTCAAATTTTAAAGAAAAAGGCAACAACCGATAGTTCGATTGTTGCCTTCGTGTCGGGATGAGGCGACTCGAACGCCCGACCCCTACGTCCCGAACGTAGTGCGCTACCAACTGCGCTACATCCCGATTGCTGTTAAGCGGGTGCAAAATTACATAATTATTTTCTAATATCAAAATATTTTTGTATTTTTGCAGGCGAAACTAATCGAAATGAAGCAATATAAACTGAACTAAGATGAAAAGAAGCCTGTTTCTAATGGTCTGCCTATGGGCTGTGATGGTGCAAGCCCAAGAGGTGATGTATATTCCCAAGAACGACGTGAAAGCTTTGCTGCTGGCTATTGAGACTGCCAACAAGAAGAATGCGGAGAAGGATGCAAAACCCCTTTACATCCTGATTCCAGATGGGTTCTACGATTTAGGGGCAACCGTGCTGACCAAGATTACTGGTCACAACATCGCATTGATAGGGCAGAGCATGGATGGAACCATCATCCAGAACAAACCCGATGTCAAACAAGAGGGTATCAGCAAGACCGCTATCTTCGTGAACCGTGGCTCAAACAACTATTTCCAAGATTTGACGCTGAAGAATGCCCTTGACTATTATGCTGCGGGTTCGGCAGGCAGAGCAGTAACTTTGCAGGATAAGGGTACGCACACCATTTGTAATCGTGTGAAGCTGTTGTCTTATCAAGATACCTATTATTCGGATAACGACCTGTGCCAGCATTATTTTCAGGATTCTGAGATTCATGGTACGGTCGATTTCATCTGTGGTGATGGTGACGTGTGGTTTGAGAAGTGTCGCATTGTGACGGAGAAACGTAGTGCTGACGGCTCCGGGCGTGATGTCATAGCGGCTCCCAAAACCTCCAAGACGGATTGGGGCTATGTCTTTAATCATTGCTCTGTTGAGAACATCGAGTCTCCTTTCGAATATGCCCGTGGCTGGCATTCTGTGCCCCGTTGTATATGGCTACATACCACATTGCTGACTCCGGAAAAACTGAATCCTAACCGTTTCGATACTCGTGGAATGAATACGGTGACGAGTATCTTCAAGGAATTCCACACAATGGATATCCAAGGTAATGACATTACGCCAAAGACCAATGTACTGACCTTTTCGATGAAACGCAAGAAGATGGAGAACGGTCAGGAGATTGTCACCGAGCAACGGCATACCGACGAGACCATCATGACCAGTGAGGATGCAGCCCGTTATACGATAAACAATGTGTTTGGCAACTGGCGTCCTGACGAAATCATCCAACAAGTTGAGAAGAAAGTCAAGAAACTAAAAAAGCGCCTAAAGTAGGCGCTCTAATTCGTTGATTTCCTCTTCTGTCGTAGCCCAACTGGTGACGAAACGACAGATGGTATAATGTTTGTCTGCTTGTCCGAAGTGGGTGAACTGCATGTGCTGCGACAGACGTTCGACCTCAGCGTCAGGCAGGACAATGAACTGCTGGTTGGTAGGTGAGTCAACGTAGAACCGATAGCCCTTCTGCTGGAAGATCTTCTTCATGCGCATAGCCATCTTGATGGCGTGTTCGGAGAGCTTGAAGTAGAGGTTGTCCGTAAACAGGGCTTCGAACTGCAAACCGATGAGGGCACCTTTGGCAATGACGGCTCCATGCTGTTTTTGGATGGAGAAGAAATGCTTGTGGGCCTGACGGTTGGTAAAGACAACAGCCTCGCCACAGAGGGCGCCAATCTTCGTGCCACCAATATAGAACACGTCGCAGTGGCGTGCCAGATAGGGTAGTGTCACGTCACTTCCCTCTGCCTTCAGTCCATAGCCAAGACGGGCTCCGTCAATGTAAAGGGGAATGCCATAACGCAGGCATACCTGATAGATTTCGTCGAGTTCGCGAGCAGAATAAAGGGTGCCGAACTCGGTGGGAAAGGTGATATATACCAATCCGGGATGAACAGCATGGTCGCGGTTACCATCATGGTAGAAGTCATCCAGATACTTGTCGAGCGTCCTGGCTTCCATCTTCCCCTCAAAATCGGGGATGGTGATAATCTTATGTTCTGTAAACTCCACGGCCCCAGCCTCGTGGACGTTGATATGTCCGCTGCCAACGCAGATGACACCCTCATACTGATAGAGCATCGAGTCAATGGTGGTAGCGTTGGTCTGGGTGCCTCCCGTCAGAAAGAAAATCTGTGCATCGGGCATGCCGATAGCCTCGCGAATACAATTCTTGGCGCGTTCGGAGAACTCGTCGAAACCATAGGGCGTAGGCTTGCTGTCATTATATTTTATCAGGTTTTCCAGTACTTTCGGATGTGCACCGTTGTTGTAGTCGCATTCAAATGATATCATATGACATTAACCATTAAACAATAACCATTAACCGTTATAATGCCTCCAGCATGCGCTTGATGACTACAGAGCATGAAATCTCGCGATTGGCAGCCTCGGGGATAACCAACGAGTTCTTTGACTCGATGACGTCGTCGGTCACGATGAGGTTGCGGCGCACGGGCAGACAGTGCATGAACTTACCGTTGTTGGTCCACGACATGTGCTCTGTATCTACCGTCCACGAACGGTCCTCGCAGGTTATCTTACCATAGTCG
>CACXTX010000105.1 GCA_902770635.1 uncultured Prevotellaceae bacterium
ATGACATTGGTCTCACCGATGTTATCGTAAGCGGCAGGCATATATACCAGTGTCCTTTCCTCGTTCAGTCCCAGATTACTCTGAGCACCATAGCGCAAGTTCCTCAGCAGGTCGGCATCTGAGCACTGCAGGAAATCGACATAGCGCATCTTGGTATTCTTCTGGAACACGTTCTTTTCGACGTACTTCTGTGTCTTTGGCAGGGCGATGCACTCCAGCTGTGTCAGTTTCTCGACCGTAGCCGTCTTGAGCGTGTCGATGCTGGTATATTTCAGAGGAGTGAGGTTCTTGGCCCCTGGATGGGCATCAAACCAACCCTTCACATCCGCGATACCTGCCAGGTCGTCCTGTGTGGCAGCAGCATGGCGTGCGAAGGCACAGAACGAGTCATCGTCGTCGAACACACCCTTCGAGATAAGGTTGGTACGCTGCAATTCGTGGGTATAGGCACGGTCGTTCAGGTAGTCGTTGTAAAGCGACGGACGGACGTAGAAGGCATCGAACGTCGGGTTGTAGTTGTTGTACAACTGGCGGACGAGCCAGCAGTCGACATCCAACTTGGGCTTCTTCTTGGCCATGATGTAGAGGCGTGTCAGCGAGGCATCATCGTCCAATGCGCTCCAGTCGAAATCTACAAGGTCGTCGCCCAGTACCAGCGTCTCCAGTGCCTCGCACTGCTGCAGGGCACGGGTTTTGATCTTGGTACAGGTCTTCGGTAGTATGAGCGATTTCAGGTTGTAAGCCTGGAGGAAGGCGTAGATGGGCAACTCGTTATCCTTCTCCACATCGTTGTGGCCCATATGGGTGATGACCCTGAACATGTCGGGAGCTGACAGGTCGTTGGTCTTCTTGATATTGGCGTCGTAGAGGTCGATAGCCTCCAGTCGTCCCATCAGGTTGCGGCTGTTAGACCAAGGGCAGAAGCCTGCCAGGTAGCGCATAATGGCGAAGTCGGAACCTGAGATAGGACCGATGACCTTCAGCTTGTGAATCTTGCTGTAGTTGCCACGCACACCGTTGATGTAGTTGTGTTTCTCGGTGAACACAAAGAACTGTTTATAGTCCCAGGTGACCTTGAAGCCCAGCTTCTCAGCCAGTGTATTCGGTTTCTCGAGGGTAACCACCGTCCACTCGCTGTCGGAGTGGTAGTCCTGTTCGTCCACGTTGATGTGGCTGGCATACTCTGCCCACTGCTCGCGGTAGAGATTGCAAAGGCTTTTTGGCACAAGGATGCGGAAGTCATTAGGCAGGCTGGCGAAAGCGTGTTGAGCCAGTGTGGGTACCTTATCGGTTGAAATGCGGATGGTGTCGAGTTTCGAGCATCCGCTAAAGGCTTCTGCTCCGATAGACTTTAACGAGTCGGGCAAACTGATACGCTTCAGACTGGTAGCATTAGCGAAGGTGCGGTCGAGCGACTTCACGCTGAACTGGTTGAACTCGTCGAAGGTCTTGATGCTCTGGTTGTCGTTGAAGAGGTGCTCGGCACTCTCTGCAGTGATGTATTCACTGGGGAAGAAGTGTCCCTTCTGGGCGAGGGTTTCCATCACGGCATCATCATCGAAGGGCGCGACGAAGCTTCGTGCCACTCGGGTCAGGTAGGGCTGGTTCATGTAGTCAGACAACTGCGACATCTTGGTGAAGACGGTCGTGATAAACTGATCCCAAGGGTTGCTTCGCTCGCTGACAGCAACCTTGTCAGAGATAAACACCATTTCCTCCAGCGGATAGTCGAGCAGGCCCGACAGGTACATCGAATTGCCATAGTTTTTCAGACTGCCGGTAATGGCGACGCGCTTTAGGGCCTTGCAGCCAACAAAGATGCAGGCACCCATATCCGTCTGGCTCTTTGGCAGGATGATCGTTTCCAAGGACGTGCAATCCTTGAAGAGATAATCGGGCAGTTTGTTGTCGTTTTTGATATCATAGCGAGTACCAACCATGGCCTGTTCGTCGTTGTAGTAGTGATAGCCATCGCTGGTCTTCTTGATGTCGGCATTGTAGAGGTTCAGGTAGCGCAACTTTCCGTCAGTGGCCTTACCGCCACCTGTGTAGGCATCGCAGCCTGCCAGGTAACGGATGACAGCCAGGTCGGTGTTGCCCAACGGGCCGCTGATGGTCAGTGAGTCATATTTTGCAAAGTTGCCGTGTATGTAGCGGGGCTCATCTCCGAAGAACAGACCCGAATAGCTCATCTCGACGAAGAGGCCCAGTTTCTCTGCCAGTTCATCGGGCTTGGTCACGGTCACTACCTTATTTATTTTATAGGTGGCGTCGCTGACGATGTAGTCCTTGTATTCGGCCCAGGCTGTCTTGTAGGCATCCACAGCAGCATCCGGCACGTAGATCTTCAGTCCCTGGTTCTTCTGGAAGTGGTCAGTACCATTGAGTTTGGCAGGAGTCGTGCCAAGCACGTGGACGAGCTTCAAGTCCTTACAGTCAGCAAAGGCACAGGCGTTTATCTCGCTGACGGCAGCGGGCAACTCAATCTCCTGCAGGCTGGAGCAGGAGGCAAAGGCATACTCGTCGATGTGTTTGATGGTCTTGGGCAGCAGGATGTTGGTCATCTTGCGGCAGCCACGGAACCATTCCTTGCCCACATAGTCAAGTCCGACGCTCTCGAAATGCTGGAAGTCGGCAAACGAGCGGATGTCGTCCCTTTGCTCGCGGAACTTGCCGTCGAGCCATGAGAAACCAGCTTCGTAGTAGGCCATGGGCTTCAGGGCCTTCAGGATGCCATTGTCGCCCGGTTTGATGATGCAAGCCATGAAACGGTCCTTATACTTGTTCCATGTGGTGTCAGCCTCGAACCAAGCCACCTGCTGGGGCATCATCTTGATTTTGGCCGTTGTTCCGTCTAACACGCCCTTACCGATGGTTACTTGATCAGGCTTGATGGGGTCGATGTGGTTAGTGCCATCGGTGACGAGGTAGAGCAGGTCGAGGTTAGCGAGGTTCTTACAGTCCTTGAAACAAGAGTCCATCAGGGCTACCTGCAGACCGGTATAGCAGTCACCGTAGGCTCCAGTGCCCTTCAGGTCGGTAAAGTTAACCACGCGCAGGTTTTGGTTGCCCTTGAAGGCCTTGGTGGTCACAGCATCCAGCTGGAAATTGTTCCAGACACCGATGTCATTACACAACTTCAGGGCACCCTGGTGGTCGTTGAGGAAGCTGTCGTCAGCCCCTGTCACCACGGTGTGCTCTATCTTATGGCCGCTCACCTTGTTCACCTTCTGCGTGGTACCGTTCTCGTAGGCGTAGGCGTAGTTGCCTCCATACTCCTGATACTGAGTCTTGGGCAGTGCCTCTTCATAGGTAAAGAATCGCTCCAGGGGTTTCCACGACTCATTGTCAAGGAAGTCCTGCTTGCGCTTGGGATCAATGATGATGTGGAATTTCGCAGGATCCAGTCCGGCAAATATGCTGTCGCCACCCAAGATGAAGTTCTCAGGACCGAGGGCCTGCTGACCGTTGCTTTCGGTCTCTACGCGCAAGTCGAGCCTCTGCAGGTTGGTGCAGCCCACGAAGGCAGAGTCTGGAATGACAAAGAGCATAGGCATGGCCTCGTCGCTCTGTATGCCTGTTTCGTGGAACTTGACGGTCTTCAGGTTGGTGTGGTCGCGGAAGGCCAGCTTAGCCATCGTTATGGTGCGTGCATTGTTGTTACGTCCCTGTCCCTTGCCTGTTCCAGCATAGATGACAGCATCGGTCGTGCTCGCGGGCACGTCTTTGATATAGGTATGGTAGCACAGGTTCTTCTGCGGGGTGGTGATGACATAGCCGCCACCGACCAGACCCACCTGGTGGATGTTCGACAGGATGTTCTCGCGCATACCTTTCTGCAGGGCATCACCATTATAGGAGCCAGTGCCGCCCCAGCAATTCGTGGAGTAATAAGCAGTGGACATGGTGCTTTTTGGTAAAAGACTAGTCGGACTGACGGCAAATCTTGCACCTTTCAATCCTAACTTAACAGCAATCATGGGTAGCCCATTGATCGCCTTGTCCATTGCTTGAGGAATAATTTTATCCCTGATAAGGCTGGAACACAGGCTTGTATAATAGGTAATTCCGGCTTTGACGAATTCGTCTTCTACTTGATTGACGCCATATTTCATGAACACTTCCATCATCTTCTCAGGAGTGGCCCAAACACCTCTTTCCGTTACCAAGCCTACGGTTATGAGTCTCTTGAGAATTTCATTCTCAGCATGAGTCTTGAAAATCTGTGGAGCATACCCGGGGGCTGACGTTTTCAACATCATGTTCATTGCCTCTCCAACTGTCATGAAACGGCGTGCAGCCTCTTCTCCTACAAAGCCGGTAGTTGCTTCATTAACAGCAGCGATGGCCTCTGCCTCGGCTGCCAGTTCAGCCGTCTGAGTCAATGTTTTTTTTACTGTATGCCATGCACTATAGATTTGGCCCGCTGTCAAGGCGTCCATAATAACCTCGATGGCGATACGTGGTGCCGTCCACCACGATAAGTCTTGGCTTACGGTTTGTGAGGTCTGCATGATGCCACCAGGCGAGGTCATGTAGCCGTAGGTCAGTCCACCGAGACTGAAGTCCTTCATGTCGCTGTTGTTGGGATTGAACTCCGCTGGCTCAATATATTTCCTGTATGCTAACCAGTTGGGGTCGCTGAGGAATTCCTCATAGCGGTCGGGTGACACGAGGATCTTGAAATCCTGAGGTATGGCGTCTTTGAGCTTTTTCTGCAATTCCTCGCGGCTCATATTATTGATATCTTCTGCTGTCGCCCCCCCGAAGATGTTATTACCGGGTATGACATCCTTGGGACCGAGTACCTCCCAATGGGCATCACCGTCTTGCACATAGTAGAACATGCGCAGTTCCTTGAGATTGGAACAGCCCTGAAAGGCACCGTTCTGGATGACTATCTTCGGGTCGCTGTACGAGTTTGAGCTGCGCCCGTTGGTCTGCCAGAACTCAATCTTCTTCAGCTCCTTGCTGTCCTTGAAGGCATTGCGCCCGATGGCCAGCGTCTTATAGTTATAGTATGAACCGGGGTCGTTGTAGATGCGCAGGGTACCGTCGTTCGATTTCAAATAGTTGTCGTCACAACCCACAACGTAGCTGTACCAGATGTTCTTGTCGTTCTTGGTGGCCAGAAGATCTGCAGCGGTGAAGTCCTGATAGTCGGCATTCCACAGGCGCAAGGTCTCCATTAGGGTGGTGTGGTCGCTGTTGCTGTTCTTCAGCGGTTCGCCCTTGGTGTTGCGCATGTAGCTATACTTAGCACCA
>CACXTX010000106.1 GCA_902770635.1 uncultured Prevotellaceae bacterium
AATTTTAAATTTTCGAATTATTATTACAACTATGACAATGAAAGTAAAAGCAATTGAGAAGAAACTGAAGTTCACGAAGGACCCGAACGACCCCGGCGTATATCGCTACGTGATGTCGCCCGAACAGTACTCGAGTCTGAACCAGAAGAAGGTGATCAAGGAGGCAGCTCTCCGCTCGGGCGTGAGCCAGGGCGTGATGCAGGCATGCTGGGATGCAGCCGGTGAGGTCATCAAGGCGTGGGCTACCGAAGGCCACAGCGTGGCACTGCCCGGACTGGGTACCATGCGCTTCGGACTGCGCTCGAAGTCGGTGGACGACGTGAATAAGGTGAAGACCGGTCTGATTACCAGCCGCCGCATCATCTTCACTCCCGACGTGGACCTGAAGGACGAGCTGAAGAACACGGCTATCGTCATCACCTGCGTGGTGGCGGCTCGAACAACAACGACGACCTGGGAGACGGAGATTAACGCATTCGCTAATTGATAATTGATAATTGATAATTGATAGTTATGAAGACGAATCGAATTGTTGAGGTAGCGGTGAAGGTGATAGTAGCCGCACTCACAGCCTTCCTGACAGCACTGGGCACAACCAGTTGTATGGGGTATGGACCGTTTTAAGGGAAAAGTGAAAGAAAATGGGACTGGCAGAAATGTCGGTCCCATTTGATTCTGCAAGGAAAAAGATTTTCAACTTTTTCTTGCATTTTTCAGGAATAATGCTTAAATTTGCAGCATCGCTTGTTCTTGCTAATGCATGCGACCTAAGGTCGAACGAGCCCATTAGTGGGTAAAGCGGGCGGTCTGAGTTTAACTAATGACAAGATAAACATGAGAAAAAGAATCCTTTGGTTCCTCACCACAGTGATACTGTGCGGAACAACAGCAGTAGCGCTCTGCTCCTGCAGTGACAACAGCGACAATCCTGCCGCCACGACGCCCCTCGGCGACAAGATTGTAGGCAAGTGGTATGCAGAAACCCCTAAGCAGGTTACGCTCGGCACGGGCGAGAAAGCTGTGGAATGCGCCAAGGTGGTGCTCGTCGGCACGTTCGATGCCGACGGCGAGGGCTTCTGGTCCTACATACTGGTGGATAAGCAAAACCGCGCCATCCAGCCGGTAGGTAAAGATGGTAAGGAACATCCCTATTACGCCAACTGCAAATACAGCGTGACGGGAAACAACGTCGATGTGGAGCTGACAGCCAACTATCTGCCAACCTCGCAGATGGAATGGACGTTCAACTACAACGGCACCTGTCTGCAGACGAAGTACGAAGACAGGATGATAGACCTCCATCCCATCACGACCGGGGAGAACGCCATGTATCAGGAGTGGATGCGACAGCTGGGCTTCGGTGCCGAGATGGAAGATTTCAACATCAACGACAAGGACATCACTGCCGAGAACTGGAGCCAGACGGAGGGCATCTATATCTACGATGGTGTGGGTGCCGACGTCACCGACGAGAAGGGTCGCACGGGCTATACGTTAGTTGCGCTGCCTTGGTACACGTCTATAATAAGTACTCGGGAGTGCTGCGCTTCTTCTACTATATGCCTAAGATTACCTCGGGCAACGACCACATGTGGGAGGTGGATATGACCAATATGATGGCGCAGCGCTCTGTCTATCATTACGGTCTGCCGATGGATCTGAAGATTGCCGACAAAGCGGCTTTGGGTCAGGATAAAGACAATATCTTTGTCGATTATATCACACCGTATGTGCGTCAGCAGGCACAGGACGGCAAGATCTCGCCGAACCAAGGCTGGTGGGCGTTCGACGTGGACCTGTCGCTCTACCGTCCGGATGACAAAAGTTTTGCGGACGACCAGTCTATCAGCCTGCAGATACGTTCGTGGGACGAGAATCACGTCTCGCTGACCTCCGCCATTACCGGCAAACTGGAAGGAGACATGAAACTCGACCAGACCAAGACCTATACCATCGTCAGCAAGAAGAAAGGTGTTTTCGGGTTTATCAAAGACGCTGTCAAAATAGGTAAGACGGCTGTAGCGGCAATAAAGGGCGCTAAGAAAGGTGAGGTCAAAGGGGCGATCACAAACGGCATCAGTGCTGCCAAGGACGGTTACGCCATGTATGGTGCGCTCAAGAACAACAAGAACTCTTCTACTACCGTCACCGACACCCTCAGCCGTATCACCGGCACCTTCAATGCCAGCATACAAGCCGACGCGGAAACCGATGGTACCATCAGCACCTCCAAACCTGTCACAGGTGCCGCCTCACCGACGATCCCGGCTAAACAGTTTATCACAGCCGGTACACATTTGGGCGACGGTGTATGGAACCTCAAAACCAGCCCGGTGGTGTACTATTTCGGCAAGAGTATGCCATACAACCAATACTGCATCTCATTCTTCGACCCAAGCAGTATAGAGGTGGTGCTCAATCCCGATGTATTCCCCGAAAGCGATATCGAATGGGTGGAGGTGGACGCACTCGCAGGCGTTAGAAAGGAGGGAACAGGGAACCATCGTAAGGCATTCGGGATATCATACAGCATAAATATTTCTGAATCAAGTAGAGTATTTCCATTAATTATCAAAGATTATTTTTGGGGCTTCGATTTCTTATACAATCTCGACGATAAACAAGGAATGGAGTATGTACAGGACCAGAAATATGGCAATCAACTTATCAGCGGAAGATGCCTTAACGGTGAGTATTATTTAGAGCCTTGTGTAACGGATAATGTGCCTAACACGGAGGTGAATGTGAGGGTTGTGGTCAAACTGAAAAGCATGGATGCGCCCATTGTGTTTTCCCGACCCTATCTTCCCGTGGTGAAGCCTGTTGATAATATCGAAGACTTCGTTGCATTATATGACCAAATCGTCAGCAAGCCCAAGAAGAACGGTAATTTCGAAAGAGGCCCCATCTACGACTACCAGTTGCAGCGCCTCTATAGCTTTAGGAACTACATTGACCCAATGTTTGAAGTCGCTTCTACCCAAAGCGAAGGATGCTATGATGCTGCAATTCTTTTGTCAGATACCGATTATTTGCAAGATAATAGAATAATCGAATCTGATACGGATTTTACTACATGTGATTGTAATTTTGAATGGTCCTATGACAAGCCTAAAACGCCTTGGGCATACGAAATGAGCAAGTCCAATTATTCTAAATATTTCGCAAGCAGTTGGAAACTCAAAGCCAAACTAAATGCAGGCGATGAGTGGACGGTTATCGACGAGCAGACTGATAATACCGATTGGCTAGTCACGGACGCGTTCAATTATGTGTCACCCTTATTTCATTTGAAGGAAAAGAATCAGCCTTATCAGTACTTCCGATTGGAAATAACCAAAAAATGTCTCGGCCTGCAAGGCGAGTCGAGCGCGTGGTTGATAGTTAAATTCAAACCTCTCTTTTAAAAGGAAGAAATTCAACTGAAGCAAACGATAAAGGGGATGTGTCAAGGCACATCCTCTTGTCGTTAACTCGTCTTTTTTTTAAGAGGTGACAGGGCTGATGTGTGAGGGCTGATGTATGATGGATGATGGCTGATGAAGTGCACAATAGGGTCTCTAACTTTGCTCCTGATAAAATATATCAGTGAAGAATTTGCTAAATCCCGGCTGATTCCCTACCTTTGTTGTC
>CACXTX010000107.1 GCA_902770635.1 uncultured Prevotellaceae bacterium
GAAAGTGAAGAGCTGCAGCGAGCAGTTCTACGTGAAGAGTGAGAAGGCCGACAACGGACAGATGGCCAAGCGAAACCTGGTACTTCAGGAGATTGGCGGCAAGTTCGAAAACTCTTACCTTGTGGCAGTCCTTGGCAACCTTGCCGGGTGCCAGTTCTACGAAGGCGATGTGGTCATCACGACCCTTCGGTTCTCTACCCGTGAGTACAATGGTCAAGTTTTTCAAGACATCGTAGCCACGGACATTATTAAAGTAAACAGATAAGTTAAACTTTGAGTTGAAGTGAGGAGGATGTTCCCGGGTAAATGCGCAAAGATTCCAACCTTCTTCTCGCAAACAACTCAAAACATGAAAACAGTAAACAACAGTTACAAGCAGCAGATTCTGCACGACGTCCAGATGGACACACAGACAACATTCATGAACAACGGCGACATCAACAACGGCGACATCAACATTTTCCCATGTGTGTGGGAGCAGGATAAAGCACCTGTGACAGCTGATGGCAAGGGGCTGGTTCGCTATCGTGCTGGGGTGATGGTGGAAGAGGATGGTAGGACTCGCATGAAGCGTTACCGTGACGGCCTGAATGGTCCTAAGTATGAGACGCTCTTCCAGACTGCCCATGCTGATCAGATTCCCACGCCGCTATCCGCTCTCGTTGATGAAGAGCCTATTCTTTCAGGAAAGCGAAGAGATCATGGCCTATTTTAACTCAAGAAAGGAGGAAACAGTATGGTAAACAGACTCATAGCACTGAACACCAAGCATTTCGCCGACAAGCAGAAAAACAATCGGGGATATGCAGAAACCCAAACTGGGGAGCAGCTTGACGGGCTGCTCCGCCAGGAGTGGCTTCGCCGTGATGTCGCAGATATTCGTGCCGGTAAGGAAGAGAAGAAGGACTGGCTGCCATTCATCTGCCCTCACTACACGGCTTTCAAAGACAACCATCGGGCGCAGGATTGCATCCTGCCGGAAGCCTTCACCTTTATGACGTGTGTGGATATTGACAACCCCAAGCTGGTGCGCGGAGCCTTTGAGAAAGCGCTTGAAGTGAACAAGGACGACATGTCGGAGTGGCACGATATGGTGCTGCGTGAGGCTTATTCGGCTCGTGGTAAGGGTCACATTTATATCCGTATTCCCAAAGGCATGACCATCGAAGAAGCCCAGCGTGCCTTCTGCGAGGAGTTAGGATTCGATGCCGACGAGTTGCTTGATGCATCATGCTTCACACCCGAAAGGTATATCTATGTAACGGGTATCGATCAGGAAGTTTTCCGCTCTGAGCATTGGCTGGAACCCATTGAGGGCGAAGAGTTGGAGGAGCGCCGAGAGGCCTATCTGCAAAGAGGGCTTGATGTGGATGGGAGGAAGACTCTCCCCCAACCCCTCCCTTGTAGGGAGGGGAGCAATTACTCTCAGGGCGGGAAACCGGCGGATTCTTCTCCGGCTTCTTTTTCTTCTTCTGCGAATGAGCATACTACTCCCCTCCCTACAAGGGAGGGGCAGGGGGGAGAGTCTGCCACTCCGCGTACATTATATATCTTTGATGCTTGCATGAAGGAGGCTGAGCTGACTGCCGATGTGCTCATCGTGGAAGGTCATAGACATGAGGCTCTGAAAAGCATCCTTTCTGTAGGTGCTACCCAGTTATTGAAGAAGTCGGAGCTGATGGGTGTGTTGCAGGTACGCATGGCGCAGAACTGGCAGGACAAGAATATACAGCAGTTGGTGGATGATTTCTACTCGAAGTATTATGACCCTAATCCAAATGAGAAATGAGAAAGGAGAAATGAGAAATGGAAATGAAGAAATGGGAAATGCCTCCGAACAAGACAATTCTCCAATCTTAAATCTCCCTGAGATGCCGAAGAAACTGCCGAAAGTGGTACAGTTGTTGGTTTCGAGAACCCCCGATGTCTATAAGCCTGCTGTGGCTCACGCTATCTTTCCGTCGCTGGGTGCTCATCTGTGGAAGGTCCGTTTTCCGTATATCGACAATGTGATGCACGAAGCCACGTTTATGAACGTGCTGATGGCTGGAACAGGAGCCGGTAAGGACTGTATCTCGCAACCCATCAACCACATCATGGCTGACATCCGCAAACGCGATGCAGAGAACCTGAAACGAGAGGCCGACTGGAAGAAGGAGGTGAACTCTAAGGGTTCAAACAAGGATAAGCGCCAGCGTCCTGAAGGTCTTGTTATCCAGGAGGTTGACCCAGACATGACCAACCCTGCTTTCGTGATGCGTATGGCTGAGGCCGACGAGCATTTCCTCTATACGAAGATGAACGAGATCGACCAGTTTGATGCCCTTCGCGGTTCGGCTCGTGGTTCGCAGCAGTTTCAAATCATGTGTCTGGCCTTCGACCCCGACAACCGTTACGGTCAGACGCGTGTAGGTACGCAATCGGTCACGGAAAAGGTCTGCATCCGATTCAATTGGAATGCAGCAACGACCATCCAAAAGGGACAGAAATATTTCGCACGAGTTTTGACCGATGGCCCTATTTCGCGAATAAACTTCTGCACTATCCCTGAACGTGAAATCGGAGCCGATATGCCCGTCTATGGCACGTATGATTCAAGTTTCGACGAAGAACTGCGTCCGTTCATCGACCGCCTCTGTCGTGCTGCTGGCGTGATAGACTGCCCGCAGGCATTCCGTCTGGCTAAGCGTCTGAAAGATGAATGTGCCGAGTTTGCCCGTCTGTCGCAATCGCGAGTATATGAGAACCTCTCGTTCCGAGCCAACGTGATAGCTTATCTGAAGGCTTGTGTGCTCTACATCTGCAACGACTACAAATGGTCGAAGGAGATTGAAGAATTTGTCCGTTGGAGCCTGCTATATGACATGCATTGTAAAATGACATTCTTTGGCGAGGCTATCGAGAATGCTAACCGTAGTGCCGACGAGCAGACAGGCCGTCGTGGTCCTCGCAACCTGCTAAAACTGCTGCCCGACGAGTTTACAGTACATGATGCAGACCTTATCCGACAGGCCAACGGCATGGACACTCGCGGTACCCGCAACATGCTCTCGCAATGGGTTCATCGCGGCTACCTCTTACAGATGACAGATGACAGTTTTTCGAAAATCAAAAAACAGAAATAACATGGAACTGATATTAGAACGTATAGCTAAACGCAAGACCTACACCATTGGTCGTCTCTATATTCAGAGACGTGTAGATGACGAGTATCTGACAGGAACGGAGAACCAGTATTTCTGTGACACACTGGAACCAACTTGGCGCGACTACAAGAATGGTGCCTACAAGGTGAAAGGCCGCTCAGCCATCCCCGAAGGCCGTTACGCCGTAGTCATCTCCTTCTCGCCCAAGTTCAAGCAGTGGCTTCCCATCCTGCTTGGTGGCCCTGAGTTCAACCGCAAATGGCAGGGCATCCGCATCCATGCGGGTAACTGCTCGGAAGACACCGAAGGCTGCATCCTCGTAGGCAAGAACCGTGAGGTCGGCAAAGTGCTCGACAGCCGCATCTGGCTCCACCGCCTGAAACAGAAGATTGTCGAGGCAAAAGACAAAGGTGAGGCAGTTTGGTTGACTATTAAATAAACAGATGTTATAATTTATCTCAAATAATCTCCCATGTTCAAAAGGATATGGGAGTTTTTTGTATCTTTGCGGCAAATAATAGTATGTAATGATTTATGAAATAAACGCTCTCGGTAGAACAAATTGGCGTAAAAGGTGGCGTAAAAATGGCGTAAAAGGTGGCGTAAAAAAACCGAATGTCACCAAAGATGTCACCAAAGAACTTACTGAAAGACAATCAGTTATATTAGAAATGATTACCGAAGATTCTTTTGTGACAATACCAGAAATGTCACGATGGTGAATGGATTGTGACGGAGTTGGGCATGGCTATGCTTGAAGCGTTGAAGAAGTAACATCTATCACAGTATCTGTGCGTTTGCCAATGTTTCAAAAAACGAGCGCAGAACCAAACTTGTTTGAGTTATGCTGAGTCAAAGAAACGTCCTCGAATTCCGCAATCTTTCCCCAGCCTCTGAAGAACTTCATGAATCGGGTGTAGCGTTTCAGCGGTGTCCATCCCCTTATTAGCCTCGCTTTCAGCGGGTTAAACTAATAAGGTGCTGGTAATCAGATACTAAAAATGGGAACCCGTAAGGTTCCCATTTGTGCTATTCTTGGCGGAGAGAGAGGGACGGAGACTTTTATGCCGTATCACACCGTAACTCTCTGTCTTTATTGACCTTAAGAGCCGTTTAACTCTATTGTTGTTACACATTATTTCATATCATTCTGCCTGATTTTGGGTCTGATTTTGGGTAACTCAGCATCACGGCAGCAGAAAAAAATCCTAATTAATTTAGGAAATCATCCTCACCAGAACCGGCTGCAAAAATACAAAGAATTGTTGATTCCACCAAATTTTAAAATAAATTTTTGCGATAACAAACAGTCACACCAGAACAATAAGGCACTTATAATTATCTTGCGCCAAGTTTGCCAAGCCGCATAATAATTGAAGTCTGGCTTCTTCCCATTTTACGGGATATATACTTGATGTCTTTTCCTTCTTGATACATAGCCAAAAGAAGCCTATCCTCACCCCTTGTCCATGTTTTATTGGCATTAGGGTAAACAGCATAGCTTTTCTCTGTAACCTTTTCCGGATTCAAAAACTCATCAACAAAAACAGACGCTGGCTGAAAAGCATAAAGTAGATACAAATCAAGATAAGTGCTACGCCAAGGATGCGACGCAATATGTGGTCTTCTATACGTGTCAAAGCAAAGATGGCGATGGTCGAGACGAGGATAAACGTCAGAGTCCCTTAACCGCCATACGATAGCTGCAGAAGTTGTGATAGCCAGCAGTCCTGAGAGTGTCGTAGCCTCGCCATAGCTTGGCATAAGGAATGGCAGCATCGTCATAATGAAGATACCGAAGCCGAAGCCCGTGGTGCGCTTTATGAAACTCGCACCGATGCTCAGCAGAAATATGGAAAGAACGATACTACTCATTGCTACAATACCATATGTTTCATAGGATGACCACCCCAATGATTATCATTCGCATACCTGAATCCTAAAGAAGAATAAAGTGCTTCGCCATCAGAATTGTCCTTATCGACCAAAAGTCCAACACAAGGCAGGCCCATATGAGTAGCACGCTCTTTGGTCGCTATTAGCAAACGGCTTGCAATTCCCTGGCGACGATATTCGGGTTGTACAGCCAGAGAATCAAGATAGAGTTCACCTGCTTGTGTTTCATCGTCCATACCTGAATGGTCCTTACCAATATATTCTTTTGCATCTTCGATGAAAGCTCGTCGAAGTTCGTGCAGTTGGCCGCCATCATAGCTGACTGATATGCCGACCACCTTATTGCAATCCTTTGCAACGAGAGTATTCTTGTAACTATACTGAGAGTCTTCTCTTTCGACAAGCATTGTCATCATATTCTGGAAGTCATCAAGTCCATAGCCATCCCCGCAGAAATACAGACAGCAATCATCTGTCATTGCCATCATAATCAAGCGGGCAATTTCTGCTGCCTGGCTCTTTGTTGCTTCTTGAATCTCTATCATCCGTACTTCGCAAATACCTTAATTAATCACAAAAGTTGGTACAAAAGTACGAAGAATTCTCCATATATCAGATGAAAACACTAACTTTGCAACATTATTTATGAGAAATAGCGATGGCAAATAAAAGACCAAATCCAAACGAGGCGTTTCCTAATCCGAATCTACCAAGACTCTGCTACATCAAGAATGTGGTGAAGAATCCGCGTATCATCATCGGCGATTACACCTACTATGATGATGTGGATGGTGCTGACCAGTTTGAGAAGCACGTCACGCATTTCTACGACTTTATCGGTGACAAACTTATTATCGGTAAGTTCTGTGCTATTGCCAAGGGGGTGGAGTTTGTGATGAACGGTGCTAATCACAGGATGGATTGTGCTACAACATATCCCTTTTATATCATGGGTGGCGACTGGGGAAGTGCCATTGCACCAGTGAAAGACGAATTGCCGCTGAAAGGAGATACCATCATTGGCAATGATGTCTGGATCGGCCAGAACGTCACCGTGTTGCTGTTGGGAATCCTTGTCGAGTTGTCAGGAAACGCTTCGATGACGAACTGATAGAGCTATTGCTTAAACTCAGGTGGTGGGACAAAAGCATAGAGGAAATAGAAACCCTCATGCCGATATTATCTTGTGGCAACTTGGAAAAGGTAAAGACAGAACTGAAGGCAAGACTATGATTATTCTGATAACAGGTGCATACAGCTTGGCAAGACCGTTGTGACAGCAAACAATTAAAATAACAATATTCAAAGTAAAGCTATCAATTATGAAGTACCCCTGTGAGAACTGCAAGCTACGTGCTGCGTATGACAAGAACCCGAAGTCTTTAATCGGGCGCTTCTGGCGTTGGCAAATCAACTTCTGTCCCAGTTGGCGAGG
>CACXTX010000108.1 GCA_902770635.1 uncultured Prevotellaceae bacterium
CGGCAGCCAACTTGCTTTGCTCATGTCTTTAGAATTGCGGTTCGAGAGACTTACAAAAGCTGCGGTTGCTTTTTCTTCATATATGTATTCGGTTGCAAAGATACTTATTTTCCTTCACATTCCGACATTTTTTACGAATTATCTTAAGGGCTCATATTGTTTTTGAAAAAGATAATAACATATTCCGATATATACAAATTATATTCTCTAAAAATGATCACTTGCGTTCGGTTCTACTGCTTAGATCTTGTTCGAAGGCCCTGTAATCCTCTGAAATGTATTTCAGGGGTTCCCCTGAGGTATATTCAAAATGGTATATTCCTTTCTTTCCCCACTCGTCCGTCAGTTTTTGACCGTTAAGGAAAAACTGACGGATGTTTAAAGCCTGATAGTGATCCATTGCTAGATCAGAGTCCCCTGATCTACAAATTGCTTTGTCTAATAAATCATGACCGTTTTAAAAGATAAAAGGCTGAGGTCGTATAGAAATTCCTAACATATTGCAAACGTCCTGCCCATTGCCATAAGTTCCTTGGACGGAGCCCAAATTTCTGCTTGTAATGGGGATTTACCAGCCAGAGGGTTCGCTTGGCTATGTGGAAACCTGTTGCTGCAGCCAGTTCCTCAAAATGCTCGACAGTCATCCTGCATCGCTTGATATCCAGAAGCTCGTTGGTGCTACTCTGGGGGTTGCCGCTCAACCTAATGAGCCCACGATAGACAACATCCGGCAACAGATGAACGTATGGCAACTTCGAAACCAGACCCTTGACTATCTGCTGATGGCCCCCGAAAGGCATCTGCCAAGCCGGGAAACCGACGAAAACAACTCCTCCCTGTCTAAGGAACTGTTTGGCATGGGAGAGGAACTGCAGCTTCTGCTCGGGCGCAATATGTTCGATAACATCGTGCATCAGTATGACATCATAACGCTCTGCCTCGTCTGAAGGAGCGACTGTCTTCAGAAAGTCCTTGCAGACGAACAACCCCGTTCTTCCACACGACTCAAAAAACGTACGTGCCTGATGGATTCGCCATTCGCTGATGTCTATACCCGTCACCTTGCATCCTTTCTCGGCGAAGGGCAGCAGATTGCCACCCTCGCCACACCCTATTTCCAATATCCGGGTGCCTTCCTCTAGTGTCATCAAAGGTCGGAGGAAGTCCAGATAGAAGTCACGGGATGTGTTTGCCAATTCTGCAAAATACTGGCGACGGTTCAAATGTCGTTGTTGCATGTGAAAAAGTTATTTTGGGACTGCCATCCTATACCATCAATACTTTGAGATAACCATTTTCTTGGTGTCAATCTCCTTACCATTTACAATGAGTGAATACAAGAATATGCCTTCACCAAGCTCATAACTATTGATGGTAATACTATTTTATATTAATAGGGTTAATACTACAAATTAATGAATCCCGTGAACTTCCAGTTGCCCATCGTGAGTTCAATCACATATTCACCAGAGAGAATTGACGGCAACGTAACCTGTGTCAAAGTAGAATAAACCACAGTAGAGTAAACTACCTCACCATCTTCATCCTTTATATTAAGGATATACTCTGGATGATCTGCCACAAAAGCCAAGGTGTGGTCCTCAATATAAACTACAGGCGGACGCATGGGGGATTTGGAATGTCCATGCCCAATAGGCATACTTTCAATAATTCCTACAGCAAGTGGTATGCGATCCCATGCTGCTGCACTCGTGCTCAAAGAAAGAGCAATCAGAAGTAAATAAAAGAATTACGGCTGCAAAATTATGAGTCTTTCATTGTTACACCAAAGAAAAGCCAAACTATGACTTTAGCGAAAATTTAGTTTTCGCTAAAAATGTCTGATAATAAGCGTGTTACAAAATGTTTAGTAAAAATTTAGCAAAGGGCTATTTTAGTACAATTCATGCAACAAAGCAATCAAGTCTGCTGCACCGCCCTCATCTTTCTCAAAAACCTCACGTAAGATTTTAGAACTTATCTGAGATACTCGGCCTTGGGTAATGTTCAACATATTACTAATCTCTTTTGACTTGAAGCCTAAACGAAATAGTATGCAAACATTGAAGTCTTTTGCATTGAGTTTATATTGTCTGGAAAGTAAAAGGCTGTTGAACTCAGGAAGATTCTCGATGACTATTTTGCGACATTCACGTAGCTCGGCAATACTTAATGCCTGACCATACTGCTTCCCTAACAATATCTGGTAGATATCAGATTCCTTAATGTTTTTCTCAATGGCAGAATGGTCAAATAGTAATTTCTTTCTGTGTATCTGCATCTCATCCCTTTGCTGGGCAAGCTGTTTCTCCTTTTCCTCTAATAGATCTTCATACTCATCGGCATGTGCGCGTAACTGAAGAATTTCGGATTGTGTCTGCTCAAGTTGTTCCAAATTGTGCAGATAAAGAACACGTTGCTTTTCCTTCTCTTCGCGCATCCCATAGATGACATAAATAGCGATAGTCATTATCAGGAGGAAGAGCGAAATACAGAAATATAGTTTCCTCTTTTCTTTGGCAGCATTCTCTTTTTCTTTCTGGGCTATCTCTTGATTACGCGTGTAGTCATACAAGGATTGCATGCGTTTTATGGTCTGCATTGTCTTATGAGCATACAAGGAATCTCCCATGGCATGAGCGTAGAGAGCGTAATATACCGCAGAATCATTGTTTTGTTGTTTTTGATATATCTTGGCTAATCCCATAGCTGCCGCTCCTTGATTGTTGAAGTCCTTGCCATCATGGAGTTCCTTACGAAAATAGAATTCAGCTGAGTCTAACCTGCCTGTATTCAAATAGTATTGGCCTTTAAAATTGTAATATACTTCTTTTCCTACAGCTATCTTGCCTTGAGCATCAAAGAGTCCTGATTTAGATTCATAGATATCTATATACTTCTTAACTTTCTGATACTCACCTTTATCCAATAATGTTATTATTGCTCCTCCTAAAGCGATTGCTGCTTCTGATACATAGCCATTTTGCTCGTACTTAGCAACAACATCTTCAATGATAAATATTGAAGAATCAGAAAGCCCTAATCTCTCATAAGCAAAACTTTCTTGTTCATAATTCATTAATGCTGTAAGTGTATCTTTGCCAAGCCAGGCGTATCTCACAGATTGCTGCTCGAATTCTAATTGTTGTCTATAGAGTCCTTGGTAATAAAATAGCTCCGCCATCTGTCCATATACCCGGGCCAGCTGGGCGTAATCGCAGTCTTGGGCGGTAGTGTCGGCACAGTTGATGGCCTCGTGATAACACTGCAAAGCCATAGGTGCTTCGCCGTGCTCGTAGTAGGCACGACCAAGGAGATAGTGGGCTAACACCTGGTCGTTGGGCGTGCCGTGGTCGTCGAAGAACTGCACATAGGGTTCTACGTCCTGCACGGTAAAAGGCTGATTGGTACGGTTGAGTACATTAATACTGTCGAGCCCTGCACACATCCGGGCCCGCTCGCCTGCCGTGGTGCATCCCATCAGCAGCAACAGTAATCCAAGCATATATACTACCAGCCGTTTCATGGTTGCAAAGGTACGAAATTATAACGACATCTGCGTACTTACGGCATAAAAAAAGCACCCTGTCTCATTGCTGAAACAAGGTGCTTCTCTTGAAAAAAGTGGCGGCCTCCTACTCTCCCGCATTGCATTGCAGTACCATCGGCGCAAGCGGGCTTAACTTCTCTGTTCGGAATGGGGCAACTCGTAGCGTTCGAGGGGCGTGGCGCGGTGGAGGTCGGTGTAGCGGGCACGGGCCTGACTGAGCAGGTGCTCGGCAATGAGGCAGCGCAGATCCAGCTTCACCAGCTGTTCGCCCTTGCGGTACTCCACCATCTTGCCCTCGCGCTCGCAAAACTCGCGCAGCGCCTCTATGTCCGCTCGGCTTGGCCGCTTGGCTCGTCCAAGAATGCTATTTTTCCCGAATTTCTGTTCCATCGTCAGTGGTTGTTTGGCTGCAAAGTTACTCCAATTCTTTGAATCACCCAAATGCTTTGCTATTTATATAAGGACTCATACTTCTTTTCTCGTTTCGATGCCGAGCAGCGTGCTGCAGAGCAGATGGCAAAGGAACATGGGTTTTGGATTCCCATGATGGAGGTATTCGATCTTGGAGTTCCTTATTTATTTTCGAACGCTTTCTCCAAAGCTTCTTTGACAGTGTCAAGGTCGAAACCAGAGAATGACATAGTTTTTTCTCCACTGTGAGTGTAAATATGGAGGTGTCCCATGGTAATCCCCTTTCCTTGTAATGATGAA
>CACXTX010000109.1 GCA_902770635.1 uncultured Prevotellaceae bacterium
GGGCAGATAACCAAGCGTTATATCTCACCTTATCCCATTGAGGAACAGATGCAGTATAACTCCTATTTACTGAATCTCGAAGAATTGAAGGCCCTGCGTCAGAAGGATTTCAGCAAAGAGGAATTAGTCAAAATGGTTAAAGAATCAATGACGAAAGAAGAGTTGTTGAGTCTGCTTTTGGACAAGTAGAATGGTACTTTATTTTGCTGGAAATATATCAAATATGTTATTTGCAGCAAAATAAAGCACTATTCTTATACTCTTAAAACAACTGGTCTATAGTTATTACATGCTGGAAGATGCCACTGTGTTCATTGTATTTCAACCCATATGTCGTAACGAGTATATGGTGGACAGAGGCGCGTTTGGGCAGTAGCTCTTGCAGCAAATTCTCGCGATGTACAAGTTTAGCGTGGTAGGATTTTGTAACGGTATAATCCTCATTGTAAAATTTCATCTCACACATATCCACCACATTGTCCTTACGATTAATGAGCAAGTCTATCTGACCACCCTCTGTGTCGTCATCGCCTCTTAATGCCCAGGAGGATTGGCTTGATGACACGTCAAGGATGTTGATAGCCTGTTTTATCTGACGGACATGTGACAGGCACACCTCTTCAAAGGCGAATCCTCTCCATGAACTGACACTCTGAGACGTTACGTTGTGAATCCAGAATTTTGGGTCTATCTCAGTACATCCCTCTACAAATTTCTGATAGAACAGGCAGAATGGATCCGTCAGTTTATAGTGCTCGTTATGCTTACTCATGCCAAAAGGCACATATGGCTGGATAAAGTCACTTGCAACGAGCGCTTTCAGCATCTTGCTTGATAGACCATTATCGTCAAGTCCTACTTTGGAGAGGATTTCCTGCCGGGTGTAGCCCATGCGTCGTGTTCCCAAGAAACCAACGATACGCTTCATCTGCTCTGGATTGGAAAAGACAGAGGCAAACAGTCGGTCATATTCATTGCGCAATTTGGCATCCTTTTCAAAAAACAACAGGTCAATATTCTGAGCAAGGCTTAGGCCCTTCTTCATGTAACCTAAATAGTAGGGAATACCGCCAAGAACCATATAGCTCTGTACAATGTCGTAACGTGACATCCGAATCCCTTTCTTCTTTAGAAACTGCTCGCATTCTCCCAACTTAAATGGACTTAGTTTAACCTCATATGTTGTACGGCCATATAGTCCACCATGACTGTTTACCAGATTGTCGAGCATCCATGAATTAGCAGAGCCACAGACAACGAGCATCAGATTGTCTCGATGGCACCCCCAAGTATTCCAGAATCCCTCAAAGGCAGTGATGAAACCTGAACGGGGAGTGTCCATCCAGGGAAGTTCATCCAAAAACACGACCTGCCGCTTTCCATTGTCTTTGGCTTCCAACAACTGAGAGAGCATGAAGAATGCCTCCATCCACGATGACGGACATTTGCTTTTCTTCATGCCTTGCATCTGCAGCGAGAAGTAGAAGTGTTTCAACTGGTCTTTCAGGCTATTCTTCTTTCCTTCCTCGTCAACTGGCGAAAGTCCTGCGTGGCGAAAGGTGATTTTACCCTTTAATGCTTCATCAATAAGGAAAGTCTTGCCAACACGCCGACGGCCATATACCGCTACAAACTCTGACTTGTCACTATTGTAGAGTTCGACAAGCTCTTTGATTTCTTTATCTCTGCCAATGATTGAGCTCATAAGAATATCGTTTTAAATTGCTGCAAAGATACAAAATATATCGTTTGCAGCAAAATAAAACTTCTTTATTCTATTCTGTTTAACTTTTTGTAAGACTCGTCTAAGGCTTCTTCTTACACCTGTATGACCAAATAAAAGCTCTTAAATTTGCAAGTTTGTAATATTATAATTACCTTTGCACCGCAAAAAGTGCCAGTGGAAGCCTTTGTCGCTCCACTCACACTATAAAAGCGTTATATGTGGCTTTCACCTTTGTCGTGTTAGCCACTCTTATTATAAAGGTATTAGTGAACGGGAATGAGTAAATGGATAAATGATCGTGCATGGACTGTGTCCATGTATATATGCTATGCCCTTTGTTTTATCATTCTGTGCGTAGCGGGATATAATTTCACAATGGTATTATCTTGTTTGTGGGATTTGGTGTATCTATGGTATTCTCTATCTTCATAACACCCCTGAGCGAGATTTTAAGCCGGTTTCTGTGGTACCTGTTCCGTCTGAAGACGAAAAAGGGCATCTCTCCAGACTGTGATTCTGAGAGAAATGCCCTAAAGGAAGAGTTCGTGCAAAAGTATGTCAGGAAAGATTATAAACAATCACCTATCTATGAGGTATTTGAAAGCCTGTTTGACCAAGAAAAGAGTGGT
>CACXTX010000110.1 GCA_902770635.1 uncultured Prevotellaceae bacterium
CCGCTTCTATCGTCACGTGCTCATCGAGAAGCACTACCCACACCACTGCGCTGTGATGTTCGATCACGCTGGTAAGTACCTGTGGGAGGTTCTCAAGTACATGGGCATCCCCGTTGAGGAAATCGATTACAACTTCCCTAAGGGCGATTACTACCCAACGGAGAATCCTTTCGCATAAATCTGCGATTATAGTTAGACTTTATTTTAATAGGAGCAGCCCCGCTTATCGAGGCTGCTCTTATTTTTTTATGTCGCCGCTTCAGTAAAGAAGCATCATCAACAGATAGCCCACGCCGATGCTCACGAAGGTCGTGATGAAACCTGCCAACTGGAAAGAGTGGTTTACCACATATTTGCCAATGCGCGTCGTACCCGTACGGTCGAAACCGATAGCAGCCACCTCCGTAGGATAGTTCGGCAGGAAGAAGTAGCCGTTCACGGCAGGAAACAACACCAGCAGTACCATCGGTGGAACACCCAGCACCAGTCCTACAGGGAAGAGCGTCTTGACAGTGGCGGCCTGCGAGAAAAGCATGATGCTGAACAGGAACAACGGAATGGCAAACAACATCGGATAGGAAGTAAAGAAGCTATCCACACCGCTCAGTATCACCTTGTGATGAGCTTCAAAGAAAGTACTGCCCATCCATGCAATACCAAAGATAGAAACCATCGCGTTCATACCTGCGGCAAAGACATTGCTATTAGCCGCCTTGCCCACATCAGCCTTACCCACCAGCAGAATCAGGGCAGCAATGCTCATCATCACCATCTCG
The DNA here is from genome assembly GCA_902770635.1 of uncultured Prevotellaceae bacterium. Classification (GTDB taxonomy): domain Bacteria; phylum Bacteroidota; class Bacteroidia; order Bacteroidales; family Bacteroidaceae; genus Prevotella. Next base: position 777 of record CACXTX010000110.1, read on the forward strand.
ATGGTGGTATTCATTGCCAGCCGAATACCGTTAAACGAAGGGCGCAATTCTGGGAAGATGCCAAACAACACCACCAGTAACACTCCCAGCATAAATGCCAGCACGGCCCATTTGGCACGTGAGTGGTCTGCCTTCATCTCCTCAGCAGTCTCCTCCTCGACTTTCAGCAACCCCTCACGCACTCGTCGCTGATATTCTGCATCCTTCTCCAGCGGCTTGCCAACATAGTTCTGCACCAACGAGGCCACCAGAATGGCGATGAGAGAGGCCGGAATGGTAATCGCCATGATCTCCGTCATACCAATGCCCTTGTTGCCCAACAACATTTCCGACACGATAGCAGCTGTAGCAGCCGAGACGGGCGAACCCGTACACCCCAACGACGCCGCTATCGTCGCCACACTCAGAGGACGTTCAGGGCGCACCTTGTCTTTGCGCGCAATCTCTGAAATGATAGGCAGCATCGCATAGCAGGTGTGCGCCGTTCCCGTGCATAGACTGAAAAGCCAGGTGACCAGTGGAGCGTAGAAAGTGATGCGACTGGGATGCTTCTTCAGAAAACGTGCCGCCACATTCACCATATAGTCCAGTCCGCCAGCAGCCTGCAGGGCAGCTGAAGCCGTGATAACACTCACAATAATGAGCATCACGTCGATGGGAATCGCTCCTGGCTCCTCTCCGAAGACAAACACCAAGATGAATACGCCCACCATTCCGTAGATGCCCAGTCCGATGCCACCCTTCTTGGCACCGATGAATATCATTGCCAATACGATGGCCAATTGCAGGAGAATGAGAAATGTTGCCATAGTACTATTAGTTATTGTGTTGCAAAAATATACAAAAATGGCGAAACCTCAAAACATTTCGCCATTTTTTACTGAGTATTTTTGAATAACGCAGGAGTTAACACTCGACTCTCAACACATAAAAACATGAAGTGGTGAAGAAATTACGAACATACGGAATGATAGCAAAACACTTAGGCAATTGCAGAGGATGCAATCCAAATTTAGTCTCATAATGGGGATTAATAAGCCAAAGGGTTCGGTCTGTGATGATGAATTCGCCTATGTCCTTCAGAATCTGCTCAAATAACTCTATCGAGGTCTTTGTTCCCTTTATGGACATCAATTCTTCTATACAGACATCATCCTCTCCACATGCTTTCAGAAGCAGACGGAAGAATGTTTTTGGAAAGAGATGGACAAACGGTAGATGACTGATGATTTTACTTCTACATATCTGCTGATGTCCACCGAAAGGCATCTGCCAAGCAGGAAACGACATGAAAACAATGCCATTCTTTGCGAGGAACTGTGGCAGTAACGAAAGAAAACGCTTTTTTTCACCGATGTGCTCAATCACATCATGGCAGATGATGACGTCGAACGTCGCCTTTCGCCTTGCAATCCATAAAGAACTTCCGTGCATCAGCTATTCTCCCTTCAGAGATATCCACACCTAACGTGTAACACCCCATTTGGGCAAAAGGGAGCAGATTGCCGCCGTCGCCGCAACCTATCTCTAGTATGCGACAGTCCTGCTCAAGCCGTTTGAACTGCTTGATATATGGAATAAAGAATTTTTGGCTGGTCTGGGCCAGTTCGTGGAAATAGAGTTTCCTGTTTTTGTGACGTTCTTGCATATCCTATAAACAATGTTTGAGTTAAAAATAAAACTGTCTGCAAAGTTACGACAATATTGCATTGACGCTATTAGTTACCTATGGAAACACGTTTTTTGGTAAATAATTGGTATCTAGTATGTTATGATGAATTACAGGCGGTAGTTTATGGAAAAATATTGATAGGGGTATGGAAAGAAAGACAGCAGACAAGCGAATTAGCTTACCTGCTGTACTGAACTCTTTGTTTCCTCGTTTACAAAGAGTAAGTTCTGCTTGCGAAGGTTGGTCTCACCTTACAAGAACCTTGCGTCCATTCACGATGTTCAGTCCCTTCTGCAAATGACTGAGACGCTGGCCCTGAAGGCTGTAGATAAGTTTATTCTTTATTATTTGTTCATTGTTATTTAGACGCGCAGCGTCGATGATTCCTGTCGTTTGGGCATGGATTTGGCCAGTGAACGACTCGAGGCTGTTCTCTATTGTGACGGTATAGCGGCCTTGGGGGTAGGCAGAGATATCAATGCTGAGGGCCACGATGTTACCAGCGTTGATAGCTTTCTCATAGACGGCTTTGCCTGACTCGCCAATAACGCGTACCAAGTAGGCTTCGTCAAGTGGATCGAGGTTGATGCTTAACAATTGGTCGTTGTATTCGCCATATAGTGGCTGCTCAGCACTTCTCTTCATCGGTGCTTTAGGCTTAGTCTTGATGATATGGGTGAAGTCTAAGCGTTGCTTGGGTGCGTTCAATCTCTCAGGTGTAGCTCCATCCTGATATTCGTCGTTGAGGTAGATAACTTCATCACCAACTGAACATGACATTAGGAACTGCGGATCACTTTCATTTTCAGGATATACATTTCTGAGCGGACCGTCAATACCTCCGACACCTTCCAACCAAGTAGTAATGTAATTATCTTGGTGAGAATCAAGGTGTCGTTGGCTTCAAGAGAGAAATCATACAACATCTCCATACCCTGTGTTCCCTCTCTGCAAACATACACTTTCTTGTCCTCTTCGTACCAAGCTCCCACTTTGTTTAGGGAAGGCAATTGTGCCCAATAATCATAATACATACTATTTGGACAATCTGGGCTAAAATACCGCTGGCACATCATCTGCTTGCAGGTCTTTCCACCGATGACGGTATCGCCATCGAAATAATAGTAAGCAACATATTTCACTGGATTACCAGAGTCTTTTCCTCCTACCTTCCAGATCTTACCGTCTTCAACAAATGGGCGATAGGCCACCTGTGGTGTCATAGTCAATGATACCAGCATACATGTAATAAGTAGTAATGTTCTTTTCATATTTGTCTTTTTACTTTTTCCTTTATCTGGTAAGTATTTGCTCCAGCGTAACATCGGGATTACTTTCTCCAAACACGTCCTTCTTCAGTTTAAGCTTACGATGCTGAACGGCAGAGATGGAGATGCAGTAGATGTTGCCGATGTTGCGATTGCTAATGCCCAGACGCGTGAGCAGACATAGGTGGATGTCGTCTTCCTGCATATTTGGGTACTGCTCGCGAAGATTGGCAAAGCGTTTGTTGTCAATGGCATCGAGCGTACGCTCTATCTCGCTCCACTCGTGCGGACTGAGATATATGAGCGAATCGCCGCGCTGGTTGAGTTTCTTCATTACCTCCATACGTTCGAGAATGAAGTTCTGTAGGAATGCCACCACTTCGTTAGCCTGATGCAGTTGAGCCTTCTGGTGTTCTGCCTCCTGCTGGAGCTGCCGCTCCTCTTGGCGTTGTGCCTGCATCCTATATCGAATTACCAGCATCATCGCTGAAATGACAATAAGCGATGCAATAATACCAATAAATAATGTACGTGCGTACATTTGTGAACGGTACTCCAGTCGCTGGTTCTCCATTTCCTGTCGCAGCGTCTCTTGATAGTACTCATCTTTCTGCTCAAGAGCCTTATAATAGATGTCTTCCACTTTGTCGAAAGCTTCAGCCACGCTGTCTTCCACTTGTGTGGCCCCCATACGTCGAAGCGCAATCTTAGCGAGATTGCTCTGTACAATGTATGCTAGATGGACATCATCGCCAGGATGAATCTTCC